>SHZU01000010.1 GCA_009692115.1 Gemmatimonadota bacterium
GCCGGCGTTGGTGAACAACAGGGTTGGATCATCGGCCGGAACCAGCGCCGACGAGGGGACTTCGCGATGCCCTTTGGCCGCGAAGTAGTCGAGAAAAAGTCTCCGAATCGTGCGTGCGTGCATGAGGCGGAATATAGGGAGTGACCCCCGGATCCGTGAGGCGGGCGGCCCGCCCTAGGCGACCGCCCGGATCAGCCGCACGACCTCGGATCCGGTATATCCGCGGCGGGCCAAGTAGGCCAGCAGCCGGCGCCGGACCGTAGCCGGTGGCAGCCCCTTGAGCTGCCCGGCGCGCCGGGCAATCAGGCCCTCGATGGCCGCCTGGGCCACCTCCGGCGCGCTCAACCCTTCGAGCGCCGTTTCCACCAAATCCTTGGCGACCCCCATTTGCACCAGCTCCCGCCGCAACCGGGCCGGGCCCCGCCCCCGCTCCGAACGCGAGCGGACGTAGAAAACGGCAAACGCCCGATCATCCAGATAGCCACCGGCTGCGGCCCGGTCCAGCGCCAACTGGACCATGTCGGGCGGATGGCCCTTGAGCGCCAGCCGCCGCTCCAAGTCGCGGCGCGCAAGCGGTCGCCGGCCGAGCAGTCGAATCACCGTGCGGTACGCGGCCTCCTGGTCAATCGCCCGGCTCAGCCGACCCGCTTGGTCGGGGCCGATGACGACCCCGACCTCCAGCCCCTCCTGACGAATCGCGTCCGCCGGCACGAGGAACACCGTTTTCCCACCGATGACGATGCGGACGGTTCCCTCGCGCCGGATGTCGGGCTCGATCGCCTCGATCGGCCTATTCGGCGTCACTCTCGTCCTCAGGGGGGCCGAGCCCCGGTTTCACCCCGAGCCATTCCTTGACCTTCTGCTCAACCTCGGCCAGCATGACCTGATTGTCCCGGATGAACAGCTTGGCGTTCTCCCGGCCTTGGCCGATCCGTTGCTCGCCGTAGGAGTACCAGGCGCCCGACTTCTGGATGATGTTGGCTTCCGAAGCCAGATCGACCAACAGCCCGGTGTGGCTGATGCCTTCGTCGAACAGAATGTCGAACTCCGCCTGTTTGAATGGCGGCGCCACCTTGTTCTTGACCACTTTAACCCGGACCCGGTTGCCGATGATGTTCTCCCGTTCTTTGACCGGACCGACCCGCCGGATATCGAGCCGGAGCGAGGCGTAGAACTTGAGCGCTTTACCGCCGGTCGTGGTCTCCGGATTCCCGAACATCACCCCGATCTTTTCGCGGAGCTGATTGATGAACACAACCGACGCATTGGAGCGGTGAATCGCCCCGGCCAGCTTCCGAAGCGCCTGGCTCATCAGCCGCGCCTGCAAGCCCATGTGACTGTCGCCCATTTCGCCTTCGATTTCGGCCTTTGGCACCAGCGCCGCCACCGAGTCGATGATCACCAAATCCACCGCGCCCGAGCGGACCAGGATCTCGACGATTTCGAGCCCCTGCTCCCCGGTATCGGGCTGCGACACCAGCAGGCTGTCCACATCCACGCCGAGCCGCCGGGCGTAGTCCACGTCCAAAGCATGCTCGGCGTCCACGTACGCCGCCGTTCCCCCGGTTTTCTGGACGTTGGCCGCCAAGTGGAGACACAACGTCGTCTTGCCCGACGACTCCGGACCGTAGATCTCGGTAATCCGGCCCCGCGGGATTCCGCCGATCCCGACCGCGGCATCGAGGTTCACCGCCCCGGTCGAAATGGCCCCGATTCGCTCCTTGGGCGCATCGGTTCCCATCCGCATGATGGAACCCTTGCCGAGCTGTTTTTCGATCTGGGCAATGGCGAGGTTGAGGGCCTTCCGGCGGTCGGCGGTGTGCCGAGATTCTTCTACAGGTGGCATTACGAGGGTTCCTTTTGGGCTTGAAGTACGCTTGTACCAACGTGGCCGTTTTTGATCCACAACATTACTTCAATGAATCTAGTGCCGAACATTATCCGAAGCAAGGGGTACACTTTTTCACTTTCCCACACCCCTCCAGGCGTCTTCGATGTGGAGAACATGTGGAAAACCTCCCACCGGCCAGCTCACTTCCACCACATCAAACCGGTACGCATCGTTCGGCCGACCTCGCCGAGCGATCCAGATTCCGGCCACCAAGCCCAGAACCTGGCGCTTCCGCCAGCCAATCGATTCGGCCCCGGTACCGAAGGCCACCCCCGAGCGCGCCTTCACCTCGACGAAGGCGACCAGAGCGCCCCGGCGGGCAATCAGGTCGAGGTCGTGGTGCCCGAACCGGAATCGGTGGGCTTCAATCCGCCAGCCGAGCGACTCGAGGTACTTGGCGGCGGCCAGTTCGCCGGCCAGGCCCCGCCGGTGACGAGGGTCGCGCCATTCGGCGGCGGGTCGGACCACGTTGGGCATCGGCATGAGCCAACATAGGAACGGACCGCCGGATCAAATAACCTTTCGAGCCCGGGCCAGGGCCTAATCAGCGCGATTTGGTTTCACGCTGACAATTGGTTCGGGGCGGCCAAGACGCCCGCCCCAGACTCCACCTATGGTTCGCTCCAGTGGGTCCGACCCCTTCTTCCCGGAGCTTCTCGATGGCGATTGCCCGCCTCTTCCTCCTGCTCGCCACGGCCCCACTGCAGGGGCAAGAACCAAAGCCGGCGGGCGGGTTGGATATGGGGGCCAGTTCCTGATCGTGATTCCGGAACTGGATCTGGTCGCGGTCGTCACGGCGGGCAACTACAACCAATATCGGATCTGGCGGGCGTTCCGGGAGTTCGCAGTACGGGGGGTCCCTACCCGCAGTACTCGTCCAATTGATCGAAACTGATCAGCACTTCGCGCGGTTTGCTGCCATCCGGCGGCCCGAGAATGCCCGCCGCGTGCAGTTGGTCGATGACCCGGGCGGCCCGGCCGTACCCGATCCGGAGCTTCCGCTGCAACAGCGAGGTCGAGCCGCCTTGGTTCTGGAGGCAGGCCTCGGCCGCCTCCCGGAAGAGCTGGTCCCGGTCGGCGGTGGCGGCGCCCTCGGGGCCGCCGGCCTCATCCGACTCCTGGGCTCGCATGAACTCGAGAATATCGGCTTCGTCCCGTTCCTTCTGCTCGGCCGCCCGGCGGGCTTCGCGCCGGACCCGGAACCACTCCATCACGGCCTCGGTCTCTTCGGTGCCGATATAGGCGCCTTGAATCCGCATCGGCTCGCTCTTGCCCGGGGGCAGGAACAGCATGTCGCCATTGCCTAACAGCGCCTCGGCGCCGTTCTGATCGAGGATGGTCCGGCTATCGACCTTCGAGGCAACCCGGAACCCGATCCGGCTCGGAAAGTTCGCCTTGATGAGACCGGTCAGGACGTTCACCGACGGCCGCTGGGTGGCGAGAATCAGGTGAATCCCGATAGCCCGGGCTTTCTGGGCCAACATCGCGAGTGGGGTTTCGACCTCGGCCGCGACGGTCATCATCAAATCCGCCAACTCGTCGACGACGATGACGATGTACGGCAGGATCCCTTCGCCATAGATATCGGATGGCGGCAGGTCGGGCGCCGTCGTCTCCACTTGGTTGCTGATGTCCTTGAGCGTCGGCGTTGGCCGGAGCGGGTTCCGAAGGGACTTACCCTCCTCGAGCTTGCGGTTGAAGTCGGCGATGTTCCTCGACCCGTTGGCGTGCAGCAGCTCGTACCGCCGGTTCATCTCGTAGACGGCCCACTTCAGGACCCGGGCGGCATCGTTGTTGTTGGTGACGACCTTGTGCCGGAGGTGGGGCAAATCATTGTACATCGAGAGCTCGACCATCTTCGGATCGACCATCAGGAAGCGGAGCTGCTTGGCGGTGTACCGATAGACGAGACAGCTGATGATGCTGTTGATCCCGACCGATTTGCCGGTGCCGGTGGCGCCGGCAATCAGGAGGTGGGGCATCTTCGCCAAATCGGCAATGACCGGTTTGCCCTCCAGGTCCCGGCCTAACACGACGGGCAGGATGGCCTTGGACCGATCCCACTCTTCGGCCTCGAGCATTTCACGGAGCGTAACCATCCGCGGCGAGGGATTCGGCACCTCGACCCCCACCGCACCTTTGCCGGGAATCGGCGCGACCCGGATGCTCGAGGCCCGCATCGTAATGGCCAAGTCATCGGCGAGCGCGATGATCCGCCCCGCCTTGACGCCCGGCGCCGGCACCACTTCGAACTGGGTCACCACCGGCCCGCTGGTCCGCCCCGCGATGGTGCCGTCGACCTTGAAGGTGCGGAGCGTGTCCATCAACAGTTGGCCCAATTTGTCGAGGGCGGCGGCGTCGGCGGTCGTGTCCTGGGCCGGAGGAGACTGCAGCAACTCGACCGGTGGGAGTTCGTTCTCGTCACCGGTTGGCAGGACCGCGGCGACCGCGGCCTTGAGGGCTTTGGCCACCTTGGCCGCCGGCTTCTTCTTCTCCGGCTTGGGCTCCGGCTCGGGCGGGGCCTCGACCACTTGATCGTCGTCCACCAGCGGGGTCGGTACGGCCTTGGCCACTCGCTTCGCTTCCGCGGGGGCCTCGGCCGGCACCGGCACCACCCCGGGCCGGTCGGCCTTCTCGAGCCGCCGGAGCGGATGCCAGGCCAGCGTCAAGATCGTCAGGGCCGACCCCGACAGGAACGCCAACAACAGACCCCCGGTCTTCCCGATCAGACCGGTCGCGCCGTAGGCCAACAAACCGGGCACGATTCCGGTGGCCCGGGCCGGCACGGTCCAGTCGAGCAGCGGCGGATCGAAGGCGGCCGGCGCGGCGCCGGTCACCACCCCGATGGTGAACGGGACGATCAGCGCCAAGCCGCCGAGCAGGAGCGCGGTCCGTTTCATGTCAAGGCGGGGCAACCGGTCGAAGCCGGCCAGGGCCAGCGCCAACCCCAGCACCGGCAGGCCCACCGCCCCGGCGCCCAGCCCCTTCCAGAGCAGGCTGCCTAACGTCCGGCCCACCGCCCCGGTTGGAATCTCGGGCACCAGGCAGAGCCCGGCAAAGACGCCGAGCACCAGGGCCGACAGGGCGCCAAGCCGGCGGCGGTCGTCGGTCGTCATCCGGGCATCCCCACCAACCGCCGGTCGTGAAACACCGGTAACACCGGATAGCGGTCCTGTTTGGCCGCCTCGCTCACGTCGTCCGACATCCCGATGGCCTCGAGGCCCCGGCCCGCGGCCGAACCCACCAGCGGCAGATCCCAGCGGCGGCCGTACCGGCGTACCAAGTCGACCGCGGCCACCGCGGCATCGTTCAAGCCATCGAGCCGAGTCCGGCTGCCTAACGTCTCTATCACCAGCCGGCCGGCCGTGTAGGCGTCGTCGAGCCCGAACCGCCCGTCCCGCCCGGCACACATGATCAAGAGGTCGAGGCCGTCGGCCAACAGCTGCCGGGCCCGGGCGCCCGCCACCGAGAGATTGACCGCCGAGACGACATACACATGGGCCGCACCCACGGTCGCGAGGAGCGCCCCCGTGCCATTGGTGGTGGTCATCACCAAGGTTTTGCCCTTGACCCGCGACTCGGTCATTTCAAGGGGGCTGTTCCCGAGGCCGAAGCCGGGAACCGGTTTGCCATGCCGTTCGCCGGTCAGGACGACATCGTCCGATCCGAGCGTTTGGAGCAGCTTCATCGCCTCTTCGATCGAACCGACCGGGATGATGCTCTTAGCGCCGTGCCAGAGCGCCGCGCTCATCGTGGTGGTGGCCCGGAGCACGTCGATCACGAATACCCCCCGGCCCGCGACCTCATCTTTCGCGAGGCTCGCAGGCGTGAAGGCGACATCGAGACTCATGGTTCCGGACGAAGGAGCTGGTTTTCCCGCTCGAGGAAACGGGTGTCGATGGTGCCGGCCACGAAATCGGGATGCCGAATCACCCGGGCCAAGAACGGAATCGTGGTCGTGACCCCTTCGAGAATGAAGCTGTCGAGGGCTTGCCCCATCCGCCGGAGCGCCTCATGCCGGTCCCGGCCATGCACGATGACCTTGGCCAGCAAGGAGTCGTAGTGGGGCGGGACCCGGTACCCGGCGTAGACATGGGTGTCGACCCGGACCCCAGGCCCGCCCGGAGGATGGTACGCGGTGATCAAACCCGGCGACGGCTGAAAGTTCCGATAGGGGTCCTCGGCGTTCACCCGGCATTCGATGGCATGACCCCGGAGACAGTTGAAGTTGACCGGGAAGCTGAGCGGCTCGCCCGCCGCCACCCGGACTTGCTCCTTGACCAAGTCAAACCCGGTGACCATTTCAGTAACCGGATGTTCGACTTGAATCCGGGTGTTCATTTCCATGAAGTAGAACGAGCCATCGGTATCGAGCAGAAACTCGATCGTCCCCGCGCCGACATAGCCGATGGCCGCCGCCAACGACACCGCCGCGGACCCCATCTGATCCCGGAGTTCGGCCGTCAGGGCCGGGCTCGGGCTCTCTTCGATCAGTTTCTGGTGGCGCCGCTGCACCGAGCAGTCGCGCTCGCCCAAATGCATGACCCGTCCATGCTGGTCGCCGATGATCTGGATTTCGACGTGGCGGGGATGCTCGAGGTACTTCTCGACATACACATCGCCGTTGCCGAAGGCGGACAGCGCTTCGTTCTGTGCCAGTCCGAACAACTGGCCGAACTGGTCGGCGTCATGGGCGATCCGCATGCCCTTCCCGCCCCCACCGGCCGTCGCCTTGATGATGACCGGGAACCCGATCTCCTGGGCCACCACCAGCGCCTCATCGACATCCGCCAGGATCCCCGCCGAGCCCGGCACCGTCGGCACCCCGGCCTCCTTGGCCAGTCGGCGGGCGGAGGCCTTGTCACCCATTTGCCGGATCTGATCGGGGGTCGGGCCGATGAAGGTGATGTTGGAGGCCCGGCAGATCTCGGCAAATTCGGCGTTTTCGGCCAAGAAACCGTAGCCCGGGTGAATGGCGTCGGCCCCGGTGATTTCGGCCGCCGCGATCAGCCGCGGGATATTGAGATAGGAACTCCGGCTCGGCGCCGGCCCGATGCAGACGTCGTCATCGGCAAACCGGACATGGAGCGACTCCCGGTCGGCCTCACTGTAGACGGCGACCGTGTGGACTCCGAGTTCCCGACAGGCGCGAATCACCCGAAGGGCGATCTCGCCGCGATTAGCGATCAGAACCTTATTAAACATGCCGGTCGTTGGAGGTAGTTCGACGCCGAAACACCCCGAGTCCGCCATCTGGCTGACCCGGGCTTCCCGGTTTCAACGTCGAAGAATGCCGATCAGGTCAGCGACACGTCTCTGGTCAAGTCCGACGGCGCCCAGTTGATCCCCGGAACATCGGCGAACGTCCGGTCCGAGGCCGCCGTCACCCCAGCGGCCCGCAAGGCGAACTCGCTCGGGTTACTCGCGTAGAACAGGGCACCGTCATAACGGATGACGCCCCGCTTGTACCACTGCATCAAGGATTGGTCGAACGACAGCATCCCGTACCCGACCGAACCTTCGGAGATCAGGTCGGGAATGTTGAGCGATTTCTCCAGGCTCCGGACGCTCTCGGCCACCGCCGCCGAATTGATCAAGACCTCCGCCGCCCCACCGCCGACCGGCTCACCCATTGGGATCCACCCGGTAAAGGACCTGGCCGAACTCAACCGGAGCCGAATCCTCCATGCACACCTCGCGAATGACTCCGCCGAACTCGGCCTCGATCTCGTTCATGATCTTCATCGCCTCGATGATGCACACCGTCCGCCCGGGCGAGACCCGGGCCCCGGCCTTGACGTACGGCTCGGACCCCGGCTCCGGGGATGCATAAAAGGTACCCACCATGGGCGACTTGATCTCTTTGAGCGTCGAGCGGACCGGCTCGGCCGGCGCCGGGGGCCCGGGGGGCGAGGCCGGGGCGGCTGGCATGGTATGCATCGGCATCATGGCCATCCCGGCCGGGGCCGAAAAGCCGTTGGAGGTCCGAGTCAGCACGACCCCGGTACCGAACCAGCCTTTCAGCTCGATCGAACCCACCTCGGGGGTTTCCCGGAGCAGGTCGACCAACCGCCGGACGTCCTTGATGTCGATCCCCTTGATCCCGGGGACCTTCTCGAACACTGCAACGAGTGCCTTGATCTCTTCAGGATTCATCGGTTACCGACGGCGCATGTTAGGTCAGTTCCATTAAGTCGGTTTTGCCGTCGGACAGGCAGACGGCCTGGTGCTCGAGCAAAACCACGTCGTCCTCGATCCGGACGCCCCCCCAACCTTCAAAATAGACGCCTGGCTCGACTGTGACCACCGCCCCCACCGGCAAGCGGGCCTCGTTCGTCTGGGAAAGCCGCGGCGCTTCATGCACTTCGAGCCCCAATCCATGGCCCAGCGAGTGACCAAACGCCTCCCCCATCCCCGCCCGGGCAATCAGGTCACGAGCCAGGGAATCGGCCTCCCGCCCGGTTAACCCGGCCCTGAGGCCCTCCCGGGCCCGCATTTGGGCCTTCTGGACGACCTCGTACACCAATCGCTGCCGTTCGTCGGCCCGGGCCCCGACCACGAACGTCCGGGTAATGTCGGAACAGTACCCGCCCACCTGGGCCCCGAAGTCCATCACCAGAAAGTCGCCCGACTGGATCGGCCGGGCGGTCGAACGGGCATGGGGCAGCGCACTCCGAGGGCCGGACGCCACAATCGACTGAAACGGGTGCCATTCGCTGCCGCGACGGCGAAGTTCCGCCTCCAGGTCGGAGGCGACCTCGAGTTCAGTGCGGCCCGCCCGGATCCCGGACTCGACCGCCGCCAGGGCCTCAGTCGCCAACCGGGCGGCCTCGCCGATCGCGGCAATTTCGGCTTCGTCCTTCGTGGCCCGAAGCTGCTCGACCACGTTACTCACTGGGACGAGTTCGAGGCCCGCCGGCTTCAGTTGATCCAGATCGGCCAGGGTAGTCCAGGCCCGGTCGATCCCCACCCGGGTAATCTGGTGGGCGGCCAGGGCCTGTCGGATCCCATCCCACAAGCTGGATCGTTCGACCCGGAGGTCGACGCTCCGCCCGACTTCTGCCGGGGCTTGGGTCGCGTACCGAAAATCGGTCACCAACACCACCCGTGCTCCGGTCACCAGCATCTTGGCCGAGGTGCCGGAGAATCCCGTCAGATACCTAATGTTGGCAGACCCGGTCACGATCATCGCCTCGAGCCCGAGATCCGCCAGTCCCTTCCGGAGCGCCGCCTGCCGCCGTTCCGTGCCGCTAGCCATCCGTCAGCCGGGCCGCCAGAGCCCGGAGGCCGAGCAAATAGCTCTGGGGCCCAAACCCGGCAATGACGCCGAGCGCCAAGTCGGCGACCAGCGAATGCCGCCGCACCTCATCCCGGGCAAACGGGTTCGAGAGATGCACTTCGACGAATGGGGTCCGGACCGCCAACAGCGCGTCCCGAATGGCCAGACTGGTGTGGGTGTAAGCCCCGGCATTCAAGATCAAGCCGTCGGCCCGGCCCGGCAGTGACTGGATCTGATCGATCAGGGCACCCTCATGGTTGCTCTGCGACCATTCGATGGTCATTCCAAGGTGCGCCGCCTCAACCCGGACGAGCGACTCCACTTGGTCGAGGGTGGCCCGGCCATAGACCTCGGGCTCCCGGGCGCCCAACAGGTTCAGATTGGGTCCGTTGAGGACGGTGACCCGCATTACCGGCGGAGCCCTTTCAGCCAACCGGTGAAGCTCTCGAGGTCATCGCCCGCGCCCGGCTCTTCAGCGTAGAACTCATCGAAGCTGGGCCCGGCTTCGGCCGACACAGGCGCGCTTTGGGTCCGCCGGTCTTCGCCGAAGACCGCCCCGAGACTCAAGCCCGAAGGAAGCTTGGCCTCCGGCGGTCTCGGTCGGCTGGCCGACAGCAACTGCTCGAAGAAGGACCGCACCGAGGTTCCCCCGATCAGCACGGCGGCAAACCCGGGAAGCGACAACGCCCCCGCCGGCTTGAGCTCAGCTTCGAGCCGCTCGATCGCCAGCCGGATCCGCTGGTCATCGGAGCTTCGGCCGACCAGCTGGCTGTAGACCGCGAGGGCGAGTTCCCGGTGCCCCTGCCGGAGGAAAATCTCCGCCATGGTTTCGGTCACCACCAGGTCGGGCTCCGCTTCCACGCCCGTCACCGCGGCTTGATCGTCGGCATCAAGCGACTGGTCGACTCCAACGTCGGCTTCAGCCACGACGGGGTCACCGACCTCAACCCGAAGTGACTCCGAGTCTCCCGCCTGCTGGTACTCGGTCGACGAGGCGGAAGAAAGCTCGATGGGGTCGTACCGCAGCACCTGGATCTGGTCTGAAGAATCGTCAACGATCTCGGCCCGGGGGAGGGTGTCGTCGCTTGCGGCGATCGGATCCCGGACCGCCTCAGCCACTTCGAGGAGCGGGCTTTCCACCTCCGGTTCAGCGACCGGTACCGGGGCCAGGTCGGCCGGCGGCGGGTTCGAGCCGGCCAGCGCCGACCGAACCCGGTCCCACTGCGAGCGGGCTTCCTCGTTGTTGCGATCGAAATCGAGCAACCGCTCCAACCGCCGCGCCGCGTCCGGGTAGCGCCCCGCCCGCTCGGCAATCTCCGCCAAGCCCTTCAGGGCAATTCCGTTTTCCGGATCGAGATCGAGGACCCGGCCATAGGAGGCATCCGCCGCGCCATCGGCCCCGGAATCGACCAGACAGCGACCGCGGACAATATGGGCCGGCACGTAGTTGGGATGCTGGGCGAGACCGGCCGTGAGCAGTTCCAGGGCCTCCGGCACCATCCCATCCTTGCGGTATGCTTCGGCCAAGGGCGCGAAGGTCAGCCCGAGCCGGTTTTCCTGCCACCGGCGTTGGAGTTTCTCGATTTCGCGGGATGGCGCCATAGGTTTTCGTGTCTTATGCGCTAAGTTGTTGCGGCATTTGAGGTAACATTAGTACTTCGGAACCGGACCTGTCAATCGGCAACCCAACCCGACCGCTTGAGCAACACCCCGACGCAGGTTACCTTTTCCGGTTTCCCAGCTGTGGTTTTTCTCGGAGCGTATCGCCCCATGATGCAAGCATTTCGAAACGCAGCGAAGCCAGTCATCTTCGTGGTGACCATCTCGTTCTTTGCCTGGCTCGTGTTTGACCTGAGTGGGCTCGGCACCAGCACTGGGAGCATCTTTTCGTCCCAATCGGTCGGGAAAGTCAACGGCCGCTCGATCGATGTCCGGGCCTTTGACCAGCGGGTCCAGAACGTGATGTCCCAACAGCAACAGCAAGGGGCATCGCTCGGGCTCGACCAGATCCAGGAAATTCGCAATCAGGTCTGGGATGAATCAATCCGCGAGGTGCTGCTCCGGGCCGAATACGGGAAACGGGGCCTCTCGGTGTCGTCGGACGAAGTGGCGGACGCGATTCGGAACGTCCCGCTGCCGGACCTTCAACAGGTCCCAACCTTCCAAACCGACGGCCAGTTCGACATGGAGAAGTATCGGCGCTGGCTCGCGTCTGCGGAAGGCCAGCAGTACGTCCCCGGCCTCGAAGCCCAATATCGCGACCAACTGCTCCAGGCTAAGCTGTTCCGTTCCGTGGTGTCGGACGTGTTCATCTCCGACGCCACGCTCTGGGAGCGCTACCGCGACGAGCGAGAGCAGGCCAAGGTCGGGATGGTCCGGATCGACCCGGCCACGACGGTCACCGATCAGAGCGCACCGGTCACGGCTCAGGAGGCCGAGGCCTACTATGGCCAGCACCGCGATGAATTCAAGCGCGAGAAGAGTGCCTTCCTGAGCTACTTGTACGTGCCGCGAACCACCGTGACCTCCGACTCCGCGGCCGCCATGGCCCGGGCGGTGGCCGCTCGCGACGAAATCACGAAGGGCGCTCCGTTCGACGAGGTGGCCCGCCGTGAGTCATCCGACAGCCTGAGCGCCGCCAAAGGCGGCGACCTCGGTCAGTTGAAGCGTTCCGATCTCCCGGCGCCAGTGGCCACTGCCATGGCAAGCTTGCCGCTCAACACCGTGTCGGCCCCGGTTCTGAGCCAGTTCGGCTATCACCTCCTCAAGGTCGAGAGCCGCACCGGCGATTCAGTGCGGGCCCGCCACATCGTGATCCCCGTCGAGGTCACCGGGGCACACCGCGACCAGCTTGACAAGATCGCGGATTCCCTCGAACTCCTCGCCGCCGAGAAACTCGACCCGTCGGCGATCGATACCACCGCGCGGGCCCTCGGCCTCACGGTCCGGCGAGTCGGTCCGGTCACCGAGGGATCCCGGGTCTTCGTACCCGAAGGTGGGCAGGTGCCGGATGCCGGGGTGTGGGCGTTCCAGGCCAAGCCGGGCGAGCACAGTCAGATCATCGAAGCGCCGAACGCGTTCTACGTCTTCCGGCTCGACAGCACCCAGAAGGCGGGGGTCCCCCCTCTCTCGGCCGTCAAAGCGGAGGTCGAGGCCAAGGTCCGATCCGGCAAGAAGACCGAGGAGGCCAAACGGATGGCCGGGAATCTGGCGAAGCAGGTCGCCGCTGGCACCGGCCTGGCCAACGCCGCCAGGGGGATGGGCTTCGAATACCGCGAAATAGGGCCCTTCGCGCGACTGACGTCACCCTTGGGAGCGCCGACCCTCATTGGGACGGCGTTCTCTTTGAAGCAGGGGGAGATCGGCGGACCGGTGACCCTCAATGCCAGGACCGGCGACGCGGGGGTCTACGTGTTTGAGGGTCTCGGGATTACGGCGGCCGACTCGGCCGACTTCGTGAAGAACCTCCCGTCGATCCGCCAGCAGGCCCTGCAGTCAGCCAAGCGAAGCCGGGTTCAGGCGTATCTTGCCGCGCTTCGGGAGTCGGCGACGGTGGTCGACCGCCGGTCGGAGATCTACAAGACCGCGGCGCAAACCACCGCAGCCTTGCCGGCCTCGCGTTAGCGGGACGGCCGGCTCGGTCCGAAACGCCAAACGGGGCGACCACTCAGTGGTCGCCCCGTTTTCCGTTCGGTGCCGGCCCCGAATCTGACTTACTGCGAGAGCCGCTTTGGTTCACTCGATGTCGGCGGTTGGGCGGGGGCATCGAGTTGGCGCGACGGGGCTGCCCGGTCATCGGTGCCGCTGGTGACGGCGTCCGACGTGTCGGAGAGACTCCGCTTGAACTCCCGAATTCCCTTGCCAAGCGACTGCCCGATTTCCGGGAGCCGTTTGGCGCCGAAGACCAACAAGGCAATCAGGCCGAGAACGAGGATTTCGGTAAAGCCGATATTCGAGAACATGGGGAGACTCCTGCTAGAAAAGCGACCGGGCAACCAAGTAGGCTATCAGCACACCAAGCACACTAAGCAGCGATACCTCAACCCCGACAGGGCCGAGAGTGAAGTCTAGCACGAGGAGCTTCATGGTGACAGGTCCGAACTCACCCCGGGCGGCTGTGGTAAAGAACGCCCGGGCCGGACTTTCCGGTAGAATCCGGCTCAGGAATGCCTGGAGGAAACCGCCTAACAGAAAGCCAGTCACCAAGATGGCGACGTAGTAGCGGGGCCGACGGGGTCCGGATGTCATGGCCTAATTTCGGCGTTCCATGACGAACGTCACGGCGGCTCGAAGGAGCTCGCGATCGGGGCCCGGCGCCAGCCATTCCAGTTCCCGGGCCGCCTCATCCGCCAGGCGCTGGGCCCGGCCCCGGGCATACTCGAGTCCGCCGGCGGTCCGAACGTGCTCCACCACCCCCGCCACTTGTTCGGCAGTGGGATCCGGAGCGGCCATGAGGGCGTTGACATCGCTCCGTTGCGGACCGGTCAGCCTGGGCAACGCGTGAATCAGCGGCAAGGTCACCTTGTGCTCCCTGAGATCGTGGCCAGTGGGCTTTCCGGTCACCGTTTCGACTTCGGTAAAGTCAAGCAGGTCATCGACGATCTGAAAGGCCATCCCGAGCGCATTTCCGAACCTGGCCATGGCCGCGCGCACCTCTTGAGACGCCCGAAGGGCGCCGCACTCGCACGCCCCCGAGAGGAGGGAGGCCGTTTTAGCCCGAATCAGGAGATCGTAGCTCTCTTCGCTGAAGGTCAGCGGGTCGTGGGCCAGCAGCTGCCGCATCTCCCCGATGGTCATCTCGTTGGTGACCCGGCCGAGCACTTCGAGCGGTTTGAGGTCGGCGAGGTTGACCAACTCGATCACGGCCCGCGAATAGAGATAATCGCCCATGATCACCGACACCTGGTGACTGAAGAGCGCGTTGATCGTCGGCATCCCGCGGCGGAGGACGGAGTGATCGACGGAGTCGTCGTGCACCAAGGTGGCGAGGTGAATCAGCTCGACAACGGCGGCCAACCGGACCACCCGGTCATCGAGCGAGCCGGTGGCCCGATTGACGAGGAACAGCAGGGTCGGGCGGAGCATCTTGCCCTGCATCCGCAGGAGATGCGAATTGACGTCCCCAATCAGCGCAAAGTCGGCCTCGATCGCCCGGCCGATCTGGGTCCGGACCCCCTCGAGATTGTCGTGCAGGTCGGCCTGCAGATCGGCGAGCGACACCACGGTCGCGCTCGAGGTCACGGAGCCCCCGTTCAGGAGTTCCAGGCCATCGACCGGCCCGGTCGGCTCTGCGGGCCGATCGTAGCTCGCCCCAAGATCGAGAAAGACCAGTCCGTCGCCACCGGCCCCCGGCCGATACGGCGACGGCAGGCTGGCACCCGGATTGGCCGCCGAGCCGTTGGCGTCGGACTCGAGCGTCTCGGTCCGCTCCCGGCTGGCCTGGGACCCGGCGGCGCTGCCCCGCGACTCGAGCTCCACGGCTAGGCGTTCAAACTGCTCCCCGGCCTCTTCGTTCCGGGACGCCGCGCGGAGCAGCTCCACCAACATCGGACCGATATCAGGATTCCCGACGAACTGCTCGGCAAACGAATTGACCGCCTTCAGGGCCTCCTCGCGGTGGTGAAGCGCATCCATCCGCTCGAGGTACTCCACCAGATTGCGCTTGGCGTCGCTGACAAAATTCTTCCGGGCATTGAGCTGGGCGAGGCGGAGGTAGGTGCTGGTCCGGCCGGGGTCCGCTCGGAGGATCTTACTGCACAGCGCAATCGCGTTGTTGAAAAACCCCTGCTCGGTGTAGAGATCGGAGGCCTGCTCGTAGGCGCGGATCGCGGCGCCGGAGTCGCCACCGCGCATTTCGAGATCGCCAATCCGGTTGTACGGCGACGGGTCGGGCACCCCTTCGCCCGACTCTTCGAACTCCCGGAGCGCTTTCTTGTACACGTCAATGGCAGGACGCCACTGGCCGCTTTGCTCGTACTTGCGCGCTGACTCTTTGAGCTTGTCGAGGTTCATCCGACTCGCGAGTAAAGGGGGCCGAGTGGCACGAATCGCACTAGGCGCGTCAACATCTTGTAGCGACGTAAGATAGGCCCGCTGGAACGGGCCAGGCAAGCCGGGTCATGGGGGCCGCCGCCCGGTCGGGACGGCCTGCAGGGTCCGGGCCAGCGGCTCCCCGGGCCGATCGGACCTACCGCCGGTCGGATTGGATGGTGTTTTGGCGGTAATCGAACTTGATGTCCGGCAAATCGATCAGGGTCACCAGGAACGAGAACTGGAAGTTGCCATTCGGGCTTCGGAGGAATGAAAAGGTCGCTCGCCAGTCGTGGAGGTCGCGGGTCAGATTGAGTTGTTGAGACTCAAATTTCTTTTTGGTCACGTCATACTGGGTGTTCCAGCTGACCTGCCAGAACTGGGTCGGGGCAAAGCTGGTATTGAGCGAGAGGTTGCTTCGGTTCGGGGCCCGGAGGGCGGCCGTCTGGGCTACGGGCCGGTTCCGGGCGATGGTCAAATTCACATTGGCGTTGAAGCCGCGCTGGCCCCGGGTGTAGGTCTGGTTGGAGGTGAAGCCGGTGCCCCGCCGGAGGTCGTCGACCCCGCCAAACGGAGACTGGCCCGGCAGGTTTGGGGCCCGGGCCGGCTGGGCCGTTTCCTTGGTCGCCGGTTCCGTGGTCAGGCCGAGCAATCGTCCGATCGACTTGAAGGTGCCGTCGGTCAGCGAAAAACTCGCCGTCACCCCGGACAGGAACGGGTTGAATCGGGCGGTGTCGCTGTCGAACTGGCCGATGAAGAGGTCGTGGGAAAGCGACAGGTTGAGCCCGGGCACCAGATCGCTGAGGAGACTGTTGGTCAGTGAGCCGCTGCCCCAGCCGGTCCGGCCGGGCTGTTTGGCCTTTTCGAAGTCATAGGACATTCCGCTGGTGCTGATGCTCAGGATCCGAATCTTCTTGACCGCGGCATCGGTCGTGTCACCGGCCGGGCGCTTGGACTTGCCCTCGAAATTCTGACTCAGGGTCAGGTTGAGATTCTGGCTCGGAATGCTCTCCAACACCAGCGGCTGGCCGACCGGGGTGATCGCCCGGGCAAACTCGAGCGGAACCGCGGCGGCCGGGCTATACGAGTAATTGAGCGACGGCTGAATGGTATGGCGAATCTTGGCGAGGGGGCCGATCCCGGGAAAGAACCCGTAGAACGTGGGCGACACCGACACCCCGAACTGCAGCCGCTTGCCTTGCCGGACGAACTGTC
The DNA here is from genome assembly GCA_009692115.1 of Gemmatimonadota bacterium. Classification (NCBI taxonomy): domain Bacteria; kingdom Pseudomonadati; phylum Gemmatimonadota; species Gemmatimonadota bacterium. The sequence goes on from SHZU01000010.1 coordinate 16,416, forward strand.
CGTCGGTCCGTTCGTTTCGAACGGCAAAGGGCCCCGACGTAATGTTGGTGATGCCCACGTTCGGCGTGACCTTCCACGAGGTCCGGAACACGATCGGCAAGTTGATCCCGGTTTGCCAGTCGAATTCACTGCCGAATCCCCCACCCCGGACCCGCCGGACCGTGATCGAGTCGGTGGGATCAGGGGTGTCGTCGTTCGGCAGTTTGACGACCTCTTCCCGAAGGCCGGCGGAGTCGGCATCAATCAAGCTCACCGCGTTCTGCCATTGGAATCCGCCGATTCGAAGCGGCGTGTTCATAGTAAAACGGCTGACCCGACTCCCGCCCGTCACCTTGAGCGTGTCGACCTGGCCGCCGATACCCCGGGGCACCAGCACCGACGGCAGCGGCTGCCGGAACCTCACGTCGCGATTGAAATTGAGGTCCGGCGACCAGGTGACGTTGGTCCCAAAATCAAGCGGCTTGGGCGACACGGAGAGCGACGGCTCGGTCCGCGAACCGCTGCCGTCGGTCACGTTCTGGCTCCGGGTCCAACCAACCGCGACGTTGCCCCACTTGAACTGACGGTTCAAATTGGAGGAGCTTCGAATCTGCTGGGTGGTGAGGCGCGGGTCGATCGAGTTCCGGCGAATGATCGACGAATTGGTCGAGTAATCGAGGCTGACGTTCAGTTTGGTGGTGATGTTGAACGACTGACTGTGGTTCCAGACGATCCGGGTATTGGAGTTCCCCGACCCCGACCCGATTTCACTGCTCTTCGAAAAGCTGACGGCCCCCCGCGCAAACTTGTCGATCCACCGGTACTGCCCCTCGAACCCCAACTCGATATACCGGTTCGAAAACCAATCGAACCGGCCGAGCAGATCGACATAGTCGTTGGGAGCCCAATAGTACCCGATGTTCCGGACGGTTCGATTGTAGGCGCGGCTCGGCCGGACGATGTCGTTAAAGCCAAATTCGGGGATCAAGATCCCCGAACGCCGACCCCGCTTGGTATCCTGAAAGAGAAACGGAATCCAGGCGATCGGGACATCCCGGATGTACAGAACCGCGGGCCGGGCCACCATGACCGACCCGTTGACCCACTTGAGCTCTTTGGCCGCAAAGTGGTAGTGCGAATCCGGCAAGTCACAACTGGTGATCTCCTGGGCCCGGGCGTAGATCCGGCTGGTGGACGAATCCATCGCGATATTGCCGCTGATGATCCAGTTGGCTCCCTGCTGCGGAAAGGTCGTCCGGCCATCCTGAACCAGCCCCCGCTCCGCACAGGTGTTGAACTGGACCTGACGGCCGACCACCACGGTACCCTCCTGAAACAGGTGGGGCTCCCCCTCCGCGTCGAACCGGCAATCGCCCGCCCGATAGTCGATGTGGCGAGCTTCGAGCGTGGATCCCGCCCGCTCGGTCATGGCATTGCCGTCCAGTTTCACGACCCGGTCTATAGTTTGAACCCGGGCCGTATCCGACCGGTATCGGGTCACATCATACCCCTCGAGTTCGAGCAGATCATCGACAATCGAGTCCGGGGCGGCGAAGCTCAGCTTCGGGGCGGTGGGAATGCCGAGGCGGCGGGCGCTCGCGGTATCAAGCGGGGTTGGTGTCCGAGTGCCGGTGTCGGCCGGATTCTGGCGGGGACTCTGCTGGGCCACCGGTCGGGGCGGCGGGATCGGGCGCTGGGCGTCGAGCCGGGTTGGAAACCCAAACGCCACCAGCGCCATCAACGCGGCGGCGGCCGCCCGGATCCGCCGTCGGTGGACGATCCACGCCCCCGCAAACCCAACCTCGTACAGGATCAACAACGGAATCGACATCATCATCATCGAGAAGATGTCGGTACCTGGCGAGAGAATCGCTCCGCCCGCAAAAGCCAGGACCGCGGCAAACCGGCGGAACCGGTGCAGCATGGCCGGGGTCACGACCCCGAGAACCGCCAGCATGATGATGACCAGCGGCAGTTCGGCCGAAATCCCCATGGCCAGCACCACCTGAAGCACGAATGAAAAATACTCGCGATAGGTGATGAGCATATCGAACGTGCCGGGCTGGAACCCGAGCAGGACGCGAAGGGCCTCGGGTACGATGAAGATGAAGCTCAGCACCGCACCGCTGACGAACAAAAGGAACCCGGCGAAGAGCGCGGGGACGATCGCCCGCTTTTCCCGGTCGTAGAGCGCCGGGGCCAAGAACGCCCAGAGCTGCCAGATGAGGACCGGCGACGCCAACACCAGCCCCACGATGAGCCCGAGCTGCAACACGATCATGAACGGCTCGGTCGGGCTATGAATGACGAGATGCCGGCCCTCGAGCAGCGGCGTGATCGGGGCTTGCAGGATGTCGACGAGGCGGAACTGGCTGACAATCCAGATCCCGGCCCCGACCGCCGCCGCCAGGGCAATCACGGCCTTGACGAGTCGACTTCGAAGTTCCTCGAGGTGGTCGAGGAACGGCATTTCACCGCTGGACCGAGCCATCACCCACTCAACCTTAAGGTTTCAGCGCCTCGAGCCGGGTCTTAGCCAAGTCGGCATCTTCGGACCTCGGATACTCGGCGACCACCCGCTGGTAGGCGGCCCGGGCTCGGACCGGATATTTGAGGCTCTGTTCGTACAGGCGGCCGACCTTGTACAGCGCGGCCGGCGCCCGAGCCGACTGCGGGTACTTCGCGGTCACCTCGGTAAACCGGGCAATCGCGGTATCTGGCGAGGCGGTCTCGAACGTTTCGGCCACGAAATAGAGCGCGTCAACGGCGTTGGGATGCGTGGGATACTGCTGGAGGAAATCGAGAAACGCCCGCCGAGCCGTTGCGACGCTTCCGCGCCGGTATTGCTGGAGAGCCGCGTTATACATCTGCTCGGCCGACGCCGCCGGGACCGTCCCCGGACCGCGGACCGCGGTGTCCGGCACGGCTGGCGCGACCGGCGTGCCAATCTGGGCCTCGGCTCGAGCATCGAGTTGGCCCCGGAGCTGGCTCAGGTTGCGCTGACTTTGACCAACCACCTCTTGCACCGCCAACAACTGCCTCATCATGTCGGTGACGTCGTTGGTGGTCTTCGCGTCCATGACCCGGAGCGCCTGGCGGGTCGCCGTCAATGAGTCGATGACCTGCTGCTGGAGCCGGATGAGCCGGGCCAATTCGGCGGCCCGGACGGATTCGTGACGGGCCGTTTCGGCCCGCAGCACCATGACCTGGGTCTCGACCCGGCGGACATTCCCTTTCGTCGCGCAGCCAGCCAGCGACGCCAGGGACGCCGCCAAGACCCACCGGCGCATCACCGCGGTCTCACCAAACGGCCGGCCCCGGCCACGAACTCAAACTCATCCCGACGGTTCTTAGCCCAGGCAGCTTCACTCGACGCTGGGTCGGTCGGCCGTTCCTCGCCGAACGACAGCGTCTCGATCCGGTTGCCGTCGATCCCCTTGGCCTCGAGATACCGCTTGGCGCTGGTGGCCCGCCGATTCCCCAGGACCAGGTTGTACTCATCGGAACCGCGCTCATCGCCGTGTCCCGAGATCTTGATCCGAAGAGCCGGATTGGCCAGCATGATGGCCGCTTTGAGATCGAGCACCGGCTGCCCGTCCGCCCGAATCGCGTCCTGGTCCAGGTCGAAGTAAATCGATTCCTGCATCGCCCGGGTCAGGTCGGCGGTGATCGCCGCCGCATCTGCGGACCCGGGATTGGTCGGAGTGGTTGCCCCACCGCTGGTACCGCCCGGTGTTCCGGTCCCCGGGGTGGTCGTCGTTCCGCCGGTCGGGGTCGGCACGGCTTCCGGTTGCTTCTTGCCGCAGGCCGACAACATCGCGAGTACAAGGATCATGGATCGAATACGCATGCGGTGGTTCTCCCTTTGAGGGGAAGTCGTTTCAGGCCTTGCTTCAGCGGCCGCGACCGATGGGCCGTGACCACGACGGTAATCGAGCGGAACCGGGTGTCGCGAGTTGCCGGACCCGGCCGGTTTCCAAATCCAGCACATGGAGCTGCCCGCGACCGGTCCGGTTCGACACGAACACCACGTGACGGCCATCGGGCGCGAAGCTCGGATCCTCATTCCGCCCCGACGAGGTCCTCGCTTTGAGCTGTCGAGCCGAGACGTCGAAGGTGACGATCTGCGGACTGCCCCCCGACTCGCGGTGAAACACGATCATGGTGCCGTCGGGCGCCCAATCGGGGGCGAACGAACTCCCCGACGCCCCATAATCGAACGGAATCATCAACTCCTGATCCGTCCCGTCGGCCGCCATGGCATAGATCTGCGGCGACCCGGCGCGGTTGCTGACATACGCGATCCGCCGACCGTCGGGAGAATAGGCAGGCGAGAGGTTTTCTGCAAACCGCCCCGCGGTCAATCGCTCGACGCAACAGAGGTCGGCGACATTGACCGCATGGAGGTTGGCCGCTTGCTCCGTCAGCCGCGAAAACACCAGCTTCCGTCCGTCGGGCGAGAAGGAGGGGGTGATGTTCTGGCCGACGTTGGTCGTCGGCACCACCTGCCGGGTGCCCGTGGCCACCGACTGGACGATGATGGCCCCGGCCCCTTCCCCGCCAAGCTGCATGTAGGCGAACCGGCTCCCGTCCGGGGACCACACCGGCGAAATCGCCAGCAGGTTGGCCGGGCTCATCGGCACCACACCATGACCGTCGGAATCGACCCGGTAGATCCGCTTGTCGCCGTTGTTGAGGAAGAGCATTCGAGTGGCCGCTACCCCGGGCTTCCCGGTCACCCACCGAACGATCTCGTCGGACACCCGGTGAACCGCCATCCGGGCCTCACCCTGGCCTGACGGATCGAGCGGCACGGCCATCTCCTGCCGAACGAACTCCGCGGCCAGGTCATGGAGACGGACCGCCACGGTGCCGTTGACGCTCACGATCTCGACCGCATAGCTCGCCCGGAGGGTCCGATAGAGCGGATAGTTAATCGGCGCCCCGGTCGCCGGACCGACCGGCCCGCCGGTGGCGGGGAGCGCGATGACTTCAAATCGGTCGCTGAAATCGAGGTCCCGAGCCACAATGCCACGAATCGAGTCGAGCGCGACGACCGTCGGCATCACGACCAGCCCGGGCCGAACCCCCGGATCGTACACACCCTGAACCCGAACCGTGTCCTGGGCCGTCGCCGACCTCACCGTCAAAGTTCCGACCAAGAGAATAGCTGCGCGCCAACGCCTCATGGCCGATTCCTCGGTCGGAAGAGAAACGCCACCTGCAGGATGTCCGCCGGCCAGACCTTCGGCAACGGACCAAAGGCAAGATCCTCGGACGCCTTCTCGATGGCACCCTGCGCTTCGAGATCGAAGGAATAGCTGCGCGACGTCCGAAGCACTCTGATACCTCGCACCGAACCGTCCCGCATGATGGTAAAGGTCACTTCTGCCTCTAGCGCGCTCGAACCGACCGGCCTGGCCCACCGCCGCAAGATCTCATTAGTCAGGTTCCGAAGGTAGGTCGGATCCGGAAACTGCCGCCCATCAGTGACCCGGACGTCCGCTACGTCGGTTCCGGCTCCCGGCGTTTCGCCGGGGGCCAGCGGAGTCGAGGTTTTGGGAGGTGGCGCCGGCCCAGTCTTGGGATCCACCTTGGTCGGCGGTTTGGCCTTCACCGGTACCGGCTTCGCGGCCGGTTTTGGTTTCGGCGCGACTTTCGGGGGGGCCGGTGGGGGGGCCGGGACCGGCGCCGCCGCCACGGTCGCGGCCCGTGGGGCCGCCACCAACTCGACGTTATAAACGATCGGCTGGACCCGGGTGGCCCCGCGCGATGCCGCCAGCACAGCCAGCACCAGAGCGCCATGCACCAGGAGGGTCCCGGTGGCTCCGGCCACCACCCCCTGACGCGGCATCGTCGGCACCGACCGGAGTCTCATCGCGAGACGTCTTCCTCTTCGGTGACCAGCCCCGCCGAGGTGATCCCCGCCTCGTGCAGCGCCGCGATGACCCGGACCACGTTCCCGTACGGCGTGGCCCGGTCGCCCCGGACATACACGCTCGAGGCCCGGCGCTGATCCATGAGCCGGCGAACCGTGGCGCGGAGCTCCGCCTGGGTAACCGGAATGTCGTCGACGAAGATTTTCCCCCGCCGATCGACGCTGACCACGATGCCGTCCTTGGACGCCAGGGGCGTGGCCTTGGCCTGGGGCAGCTCGACATCGATGCCCCCCTGCATGATCGGGGCGGTGATCATGAAGATGATCAAGAGGACCAACGCCACATCCACCAGCGGGGTAATGTTGACATCGGCGTTGACCGCCGGCGACCGCCGCCGGCCGATGCCAGCGCCCCCGACGCCTCCGCCCGCCATTAGAGCCACCCCTCCTTCGCCATCCAGCCCACCAGGCCGTTGGCGAACCCCTCGAGTTCGCCCTCAAGGACCGCCGTCTGGGAGGCGAAGTAGTTGTACGCCACCAGCGCCGGAATTGCCGCCGCAATGCCGGCCACCGTCGTGATCAACGCCTCAGCGATGCCGGGGGCCACCGCCGCAATGTTGCCGGCGCCTTTCTGCCCCATGCCCAAGAAGGCGTCCATGACGCCGAGGACCGTCCCCAGGAGGCCCAACAGAGGGCTCACGCTGCCGACCGTGGCAAGCGACGGAATCAACTTGGCCGCCGCGTCCCGTTCGGCGCCGACTTCTTTGCCCAGGACCATCTTCAGGGCCTCAAGCTGGGTTACGGTCAGACTGACCCGTTCGACCGACCCGTCTTTGAAGACTCCCGGGGCCAGGTCGCTGTAGAAGCTCATGGCTTCCCGGAACACCCGCCCGATCGGTGACGGCGGCAGCTTGAGCACCACCCGGTGCGCATCCTGAAGCCGCGGAGCGCCTTCCAAAGCCCGGAGTAGACGGGTGTTTTGGGATCTGATCTTTCGAAGTTGCCATGCCTTGACGCCGATGACGAACCATGAGACGAGCGAGAAGAGCGCCGTCACCGCGAGCACGACGATCGTCGCTGGAGTCGCAAGCTCGAGGAGCTGCCAGATCGAGGTTGGGATCAGGGTCGACGCCTGGAGGGCCAAGATCATCCATACTCCTTCATGGGGTGAAAACGGTGCCATCGGCCGGGAGACGCCCGAACGACCGCTTTCGTGACAACCATGAAGATAAAACGACGCGGGGCCGTTGGAACGGCCCCGCGGCTACTGAAATACCCGGTGTCAGGCTACCCCAGGATCAGGAGGGCAGCTTGGCGACCAGTTTGATCCGGGTTCCCGGGGGGATGTCGGGTGAGATCACGTTCAGGATCTTGACCGTGGCGCTCCGGTCCCGGACGTGGACCACCTGGAGCACGGCCATCAGCTCGTCGACGGTATCGGAGGCCCCGACCCGCGGCCGGACATCTCGCCGAACCTCGAACATATCACCCCGAGCGACGCCATCGCGCTTGCCCTTGTCGATGAACAGGAACCCCTGAGGATGCTTGAGCTCGCGGGCCTCCCGCTCAGCGAGGATCGCACCGGCCAAGCCGTTCTGGACGGGCTGAGCCCGGGTCGAACCCCCTTCGGAGAACGTCTCCGCGGGGATCGTCAGTTGCCCGTTCCAGATCGGACCATAGACGGAGACGACCGACGCGACCGCCTGCTTGCCCGTCGTTTCGGTAACCCGGACCATGCCGGTGGGAACGACAATGTCACCGAATCCGGCCGGACCCTCGTTGGTTTGAACGATGAGCAGCATATCACCGACCTGATACTGCGCCCCCTCGGGCGGCATGATCGCCACCTGAGTGTAGAGAGTAGCCGTGGCCCGCTCGCTCAGGTTCCGAATCTGCGGCGGCGTCACCGTACCGAGCAGGCGACCGAACGACAGCGCCTCCCCCTCGGTCAAGTAGCCGGCCGAGAAGAACTCACCCTTGCGAAGCGGCTGATAGGGCTGCTCCCGGTAGGTCCGAAGGGCCGAGCGGGCATCGAGTCCCCGGCGCTTGGCAAAGAGGGAATCGGGCCGAGGCTCCTGCGCTTCCGGCTCAGGCTCCACCACAACCGGCGGACGCTCGGGCTGCGGCGTCGGCAGGGTCATTTCGGGCGGCTCACTGACCACCGGCTTCGGCGGAACGGTGGCCGGGGCCGTCGGCTCCGGCTTCGGGGCCGCTTCAGCCGGAGCCTCCGCCACCGCGTCCGATGCCCCGGTCCGGAGCACTTGCCCCGGAACGATGTGCTTCGGATCGGTGATCCGATCGGCATTGAGTTGATAGATCTGGTTCCAGAGGGATTGATCCCCCAGGAATCGCCTGGCGATCGAGACCAGCGTATCGCCCGGCTTGACGGTGTAGGTCGCGGGTTTCGCTACCAGCTGGGCTACAGCCGCCGATAACGGACCGGCGGCCGCGCCCAACAAGACCATTGCCAGCGAAACATTAGAACGGAAGATCGTCGTCCTCGGCATCAAGAGCCTCCGGAAAATCGTCGAAGGATTCCGATTTCTGCGGCGCCGATGCGGCCGCAGCACTCGCCTTCGAAGGCGCGAAGGACTCACCCTCGGCACCGCCGCGTCCGGACAACATGATCAGCTCTCGGGCTTGGATCTCGGTGGTGTACCGAGTTTGCCCCTCGCGATCCTGCCAGTTCCGGTACTCGATGGCGCCTTCGATGTAGACCTTGTCGCCCTTCTTACAATAGCGTTCAGCAATGTCAGCAAGATTTGAGCCCTTGTTGTTCCAGAGCACAACCCTATGCCACTCCGTCTTTTCCTGCTTCTCCCCGCTCTGGTTCTTCCACTGGCGTCCGGTTGCAACCGAGAGGGTGGCCACCCGGCCCCCATTCGTCGTACTGCGCACCTCGGGATCGGCGCCGAGGTTGCCAATCAAGGTCACTTTGTTCAGACTGCGGCTCATAGAACTCTCCTCAGGTTCGGGTCGGTGTCGATCGGTAACGCCGCCCAAGATAATGGGGCCGTAACCCCTTCAAATAACCATAGTTAAGATGTTTGTATCATTTAACCGCAGAACGGAGATCCGATCGCATGATGACGGCGTTTTCTCGGGGCTTCCGATAGTAATCGGTCCGGAAGCCGACCGCCCGGAAACCCCGCCCTTCGTACAGAAACCGGGCGGATGTATTGGACTCCCGAACCTCGAGGAATACCTCGACGGCTCCGCCGGCGATCACCGCGGCCACCACCGAGTCGAGCAACCGCCGACCAACCCCCTGCCGCCGATACAAGGGTAGCACCGCGATGTTCAGAATCTCGGCCTCCCCCGCGATCACCCGTGCAAAGGCGTATCCTGCAAGGCGCATTTCCAGGCCACCTGCCAACGCCACCCGGGCCGCTACCGCCTCATTTTCGAACAGTTCCGCGATCCCAGCCGCGCTCCACGGATCACCGAAGCAGAGTCGCTCCGCCTCGGCGATCCCGGCCGCGTCAGCGAGGGTCGCCGGTCGAGTCAGCCAGAGCCCGGCCATGGACCTTCTCCCATCGAGCCTGCGCTTCGGCCGGCCGCCCATAATCCGGTTCCCAGCCCGGGAGATCGGCCACCACCCTGGCGCCGCCCGGACGACCCACCAGGCCTAACAAGGCCCCGGCCGTGGGAAATCCTTCCGGCGGACCAATCAGACGGCTCCGCACGGCCCAGTCAAAGCCGACCCCCTGTCCCACCAGAAAGTCGCTCACAACCACGTCGGGCACCAGGTCGGCCCCGAGTGGCTGGCCGCCGGCTAGCACCGCCGGCCCAAGCAGGGTCTGGATTGGGCCCCCCCGGTGACTCATCCGATAGACCGCCGCGTAGGACTCACCCCGGAGCGCCGAGCCAAGGCCAACGACCACCCCGGCCCCGTCGGCGACGACCGCGCGGACTAACAGCGTGGAGGCCGCCCAGACCCTGACATCCCGGCCTCGGCACACGCCCTTGACCCAGGCCGCCCCGACCCGAAGCCCCGTGAAACTACCCGGCCCGTCACTCACGGCAATGTCGGTGAGTTGTCCGATGCGGACGCCGAGGTCGGCCAGAACCTCGGTGACCAGCGGCACCAGCAGCGCAGCGTGGCGTCGGGCTCCAACCGCCACCCGCTCGACCACCCGGTCACCGGCCGTTCCCGCCACCGACAGGCGATCGGTACTGGTATCAACGGCCAGAGCAATCACCGGACGACCTCGAACCAGCGACGATCGGGCTCGGTGGCGTGGCCCAGCCGGACCCGCCAGGTCGGCGGCGCGGCCCAGGCGCCGGCCCGGTCGGGCCACTCGACGAGCAACACGTCGCCGCTGGTGAGGCCCTCCCAGTCGAGATCGCGCGCTTCGTCCGGTTGTCGCAGCCGGTAACAATCGACGTGCACGACCGGACCGCGGCGCCCGGCATAGCGGTGCACGAGGGCATAGGTTGGACTGGTGGCGCCGCCGGCGACCCCGAGGGCCTCGGCGATGGCTTTCACCAGAGTCGTCTTCCCCGCCCCAAGGTCGCCTTCCAACCAGACCACCGCGCCCGGCTCGAGTTGGCCGGCCAGGGCGCGGCCTTTGGCCATGAGCTCGGTCTCCGACACCAATTCCACGTTAGGCTCTCGCTCGTCGCGAGGACCGGGATCGGGCCGGCGCCCCGGGCGAGGGACGGGCCACGTTGCCGGCCTGGACGGCGCGCAGGTCGTTGAGCTGGTCCCGAAGCATCGCGGCCAGTTCGAACTCGAGGTTGGCCGCCGCTTGGCGCATCTGCCGCTCCAAAGCCTGGATTGCGGTGGCGCGGGCCGCCGGATCGTGGAGATCGACCGTGGCGCCTTCCCTCTTCTTGACCGGCCGGTCGCGGTCCGTTCGCGCATCGGCGACGTGGGTCGACAGCTTGACCTCCGCCATCGACTTGATGATGGAGCGAGGAGTAATCCCGTGCTCGGCATTGTATTCGAGCTGACGCTTTCGGCGCCGGTCCATCTCGTCGAGGGCGCGCTGCATCGATCCGGTCATCCGGTCGGCGTAGAAAATGCCGAGCCCGCTGAGGTTCCGGGCCGCCCGCCCCACCGTCTGGATCAACGACCGGTCACTCCGGAGAAACCCTTCGTGGTCCGCATCGAGGATCGCGACGAGCGACACCTCGGGAAGGTCGAGTCCCTCCCGAAGCAAGTTGATCCCCACGAGCACATCGAAGTCGCCAAGGCGCAAACCCCGGAGAATCTCGATCCGCTCGATGGTATCGATATCGGAGTGGAGGTAGCGAACCCGGACTCCAACCTGCTGAAGGTAATCCGTCAGGTCCTCCGACATTCGCTTGGTCAACGTCGTGACGAGCACCCGCTCGCTCACCTTGACCCGCTTGCGGATTTCCTCGAGCAGATCGTCCACCTGCCCCTTCACCGGGCGGACTTCCACCAGCGGGTCGACCAGATACGTCGGGCGGATGATCTGCTCGACCACATGCCCGGCCGAGATCCCGAGTTCGAAGTCGCCCGGGGTGGCGGACACCATGATCAGTTGCGGGACCAGGGACTGGAACTCTTCAAACGTCTGGGGCCGGTTGTCGAGGGCACTCGGCAGCCGAAACCCGTATTCGACGAGGGTCTTCTTACGGGCTTGGTCGCCATTGAACATGCCCCCGATCTGGGGGATGGTGGCATGAGACTCATCGACGACGACCAAGTAGTCGGCCGGGAAATAGTCGAGCAGGCACGCCGGCCGCTCGCCGGGACGCCGGTCGCTCAGCGGCCGGGAGTAGTTCTCGATGCCAGGACAGGTGCCGATCTCGAGAAACATGTCGATGTCGAAGTTGGTTCTCGACTCGAGCCGCTGGGCCTCCAAGAGCTTGCCGGCAGCCCGAAACTCCGCCAGCCGCTCGGCCAACTCGGCCCGGATCAGCTTGACCGCCCGTTCGACATTCGGCCGTTCCGTGACATACTGGGTGGCCGGCCAAATCGCGCTGGTCTCGAGTTGGGCGATCGTCCGCCCGGTGAGCGGATCGATCTTGGAAATCCGCTCGATGGTGTCGCCCCACAACTCGACCCGGACCGCTTGCTCATCGTACGCCGGGTAGATCTCGACCGTGTCGCCACGGACCCGAAAGGTGCCCGGCTCGAACGACACGTCGTTCCGATGGTACTGGATGGCGACCAAGTCGGCCAGGATCCCGTCGCGCCCTTTTTCCTCGCCCTGCTTCAGGGTCAGCATCATCCGCCGGTAGGTTGCCGGATCGCCGAGGCCATAAATGGCGCTGACCGTGGCGACGATGACGACATCGTCCCGCTCCATCAAACTCGAGGTGGCCCGAAGCCGGAGCGACTCGATGTCTTCATTGATCGAGGCGTCCTTTTCGATGTACATGTCGGTGGAGGGGACATACGCCTCGGGCTGATAGTAGTCGTAGTAGGAGACGAAATACTCGACGGCGTTGTTCGGCATGAACTGCTTGAGCTCGCCGTAGAGTTGGGCGGCCAGGGTCTTGTTATGCGACAACACCAATGTCGGTTTGCCGTAATTGGCCAGCACGTGGGCGAGGGTCATCGTCTTGCCCGACCCGGTAACGCCGAGCAGGGTTTGATATTTTTGACCGGCCATCAGGCCGGCGGTCAGGGCCGCGATGGCTTGCGGCTGATCGCCGGCCGGGGCAAACGGCGCTTGGACTTCGAAACGAGGCATAAGGAGGGAAAGCTATGTCGGTATTTCTTCGGGGTCTAGTCCCCCAGACAACTCACTCCTTCCAGGTGAGCACGGCATCCCACTGGGCCTCGGAGAAAGGCATCACCGAGAGGCGGGGCAGCCGCACCAGGTCGGCGCCGGCGAATTGGTCGGAGGCCTTGATCTCCCCGAGCGAGACGGGCCGCGCGACCCGCCGGACTGGCACGAGGTCAATGACCACCAGCTTGGGATCGGCCTGTTGAGGGTCGGGGTACGCGGCCCGGGTGACTCGGGCGATGCCGACGATGCGTTTCTGATCGCCGGTGTGGTAGACGAAGCACTCGTCGCCGACGGCCATCGTTCGGAGATGTTTGAGCGCGACTGGGTTGGCGACGCCGTCCCAGACGCCCTTGCGGTCGCGCTCGAGATCGTCATAGGCGTAGGTGGACGGTTCGGTCTTCAGTAACCAGCGATTGGCCACGGGGAACTCTCCGGAGAATGTCAGCCTGCTTGGATTTCGCGCCGATCAACCGAGACGACGCCTTTGATCCGGCGTACGGCTTTGAGCACCTTGGCCAGATGGGTCAGATTATCGACCTCGACGAAGATGGTTCCGAACGCCGAACCGTCTTTGGTATGGAGGTCGGCGCGCCGAATGTTGGTGCCGGTTTGGCTGACCGCTTGGAGGATATCGGCGTAGAGACCTCGACGGTCATCCGCGTTCCAGAGTAACCGCACGGCAAACGACTCGCCGGCCTGCTCCTGCCAATCGATCTCGACCCGGCGATCGCCTTCCTGAAGGGTGAGCAGGTTGGGACAATCGGCCCGGTGAATCGAGATACCCCGCCCCTGGGTCACGTACCCGACCACGGTGTCGCCGGGTACCGGCTGGCAGCATTGGGCGTACCGGACCAGCAGGCCGTCGACGCCCTGGATCTTGATGCCCCTCCCAAGCCGGATCCGGTTGAGCATCCGGCCGAACACGGTTGGCTTCGGTTCCCGGAGGTCTTCGTCGGTGAGGTCCGGGTAGAGGGCCTTCATCAGCTGGCCAATGGCGAGGTCACCTCGTCCGATCGACACTTCGAGGGCCCGGCCCTCGGTCAACCCGAGCGCTTTGGCTGCCCGGTCCAGTGCGGCGGCGGCTGGGGGGTCGAGTCGGCGGCGCTTGACCTCCCGGGCCAGAATATCGCGGCCCAAGCCGATGCTGACGGTCTCTTCCTCGTGGCGGACCCACTGCTTGATGCGCTGCCGAGCCCGGCCGGTCCGGACATGGTTGAGCCAGTCCCGGCTGGGCTTGGCCGTCGGCGAGGTGAGAATTTCCACGGTGTCGCCGTTTTTGATCTCGCGGTGCAACGGGGCGATCCGGCCGTTGATCTTGGCGCCCTGGCATCGGAGCCCGACCTCGGTGTGCACGAAGAACGCGAAATCGATCGCGGTGGCGCCCTTCGGCAGCTGTTTGACGTCGCCCTGGGGCGTAAACACGAAGATCTCGTCCTGGTACAAATCGAGTTTGAGAAACTCGAGGAACTCTTCCTGGCTATGGGTGTCCTGCTGCAGCTCGAGCAATTCGCGGAACCACTCGAAGTGCTGGTCGAACTCGTCGCGTTCGGTCCGATCGGACTTGTAGAGCCAGTGAGCCGCGATCCCGAACTCCGCAGTCCGATGCATGTCCGGGGTTCGGATTTGGACTTCGTAGAGTTGACTGCCCGGCCCGAAGATCGTGGTGTGGAGCGACTGGTACCCGTTGGACTTGGGACTCGCGATGTAGTCCTTGATCCGGTCCTGGACCGGGGTCCAGCTGTGGTGCAAAATGCCGAGGACGTGATAACACGACGGCACATCCGCGACGACGATCCGGAGCGCCATCATGTCGTAGACCTGATCGAACGGGAGGGCCCGTTTCCGCATCTTCTGGTAAATCGACCAGAGATGCTTGGGCCGCCCGGTCACCTCGGCGTGCGCGATCCCGGCCTTGGCGAGTTCGCTTTCGAGGGGCCGCCGGAGCGCTTCGATCATCTCCTCGCGCTCAGCCCGCTTTGAGGCCACTTGGCGCGCGAGCCCGCTGTACTCTTCCGGCTCGAGAAACTTGAAGGACAGGTCCTCGAGTTCGGCCTTGACCTTGGCCATGCCGAATCGGTGGGCCAGCGGCGCGTAGATCTCGCCGGTTTCGGTGGCGATCCGCGCCTGGCGTTCAGGTGACAGATGCTCCAGCGTCCGCATGTTATGGAGCCGGTCGGCCAGTTTGATGATGATGACGCGGGCGTCCTTGGCGATCGACAGCAGCAGCTTCCGGTAATTCTCGACCTGTTCCTCCGCCCGGCTCCGGAACGTCAGGTGCGAAATCTTGGTCAGGCCGTCGACCAGTTCGGCAACCTCCGGTCCAAATTCCGCGGCGATATCCTCGACGCCAAGTTCGGAGTCTTCAACGACATCGTGGAGCAGCGCCGCCGCGATCGACGTCGAATCCAGGAACTGGTCGACGAGAATGGTGGCCACCGCGATGCTGTGCGAGACGAAGTCCTCGCCCGACATCCGCTTCTGACCCCGGTGGGCCGACGCGCTGAACGCGAGCGCCCGGTCGATCAGTGAAAGATCGAGCCGTTCGGCGTGCTTGGCGAGCAGGCCGCGGAATTCCGGAACCGGGTCGAGCGCGGTACCTGTCACAGCAATCCTTGGGTCGCGAAACTGATCCACCGGTCGCCGGCCACGATCACGTGATCGAGCACCGGAATCCCTAACACCGAACCGGCCGCCACCAGCTGCCCGGTGACCACCCGGTCTTCCGGGGACGGCGTCGGGTCGCCGCTCGGATGATTGTGCACCACGATGATACCGGCCGCGGCCTCCACAATGGCCGGCCGAAACACCTCCCGGGGGTGCACCATGGAACCGGTCAAGACCCCTCGGGAAATCAGGACGGACCGGACCACCTCCCGCTGAACCGACATCACCAGCACGTGAAACTCTTCGACCTCGAGATCCCGGATCCGGTCGCCGATGATCCGGACCACGTCCTCCGGGGTCCGGATCCGGGCCCGGGGCGGCCGCTCTTCCCGAGCCAACCTCCGGCCCAGTTCGAGCGCCGCCACCAGGCGCCCGGCCTTGGCGCCTCCGACCCCGCCCACCCCCCGCAGCTGCCCGAGGGGAAGCCCCGCCAGCCGGCGGAGCGACCCCCCCGCCGAGCGATACACCGCCTGGGCCACCTCAACCGCCGGATGACCCGGCCGACCGGTTGCTAACAGAATGGCGAGCAACTCCACTGTCGTCAATGCGCCCGGACCGTGCCGAGCCAATCGCTCTCGAGGCTGGTCATCGGCCGGGGCAAATCCTGGATGAGTGGTCATCCACCTACAGTAGACTCACCCCACCCGGGACCGCTCATCAATAAACCGGAAACCGGCGCAAAACAAACGGGAGGCGCCTTCACGCCTCCCGCCGAGTGCCAAGTGCCGAGTGCCGAGCCCCTATCCATTCACCCCGTGGCACTTCTTGTACTTCTTGCCCGAACCGCAGGGGCACGGGTCGTTCCGGCCCACGACCGGGACGTTGCCCGTCGGCCCGCCAACCCGGCCCACGCTACTCTGCACCACCGGAGCGGGGGCCGGACTGTTGCGGGCCGGCTCGACAAAGAGGTCGTCGGTCGAGGCCGCCGTCGGGATGGCTGGAGTCAGCCAGGGCAGTGGTTCCGGGGCACGCGGCGGACCCTCGGCGCTGACCTGAACCTTGAGGTAGCGATCGGCGAACGTGGCCCTGAGATCCCGGATCAGGTCTACGAACATCTCGAAGGCCTCTTTCTTGTACTCCACCAGCGGATCTTTTTGCCCGTAAGCCCGGTACTGGATCGCGTTCCGGAGCTGATCGAGATCGTAAAGGTGGTCCTTCCACTTCTCGTCGATTACGCCAAGGGTGACCTGGGCCAGGACCTGTTGGTCGACACCGGGCACCCCGATCGCCACGCCAAACTCGCGGAGGTACTCCACCTTCCGGTGGAACGCCGCTTCGCCCTCGGCGAGCGCGGCCGCTCGAATGCTGTCGATCGTCGGGGTGGCTTTCGGATCCGCGATGGCCTCGGGCACCACGAGGAACTGCATCGTCAGGGCTCCGACGAGCCCGTCCCGATCCCAGGTCGAGGGATCGCCGGCGTCCTCGAGGAACTTCCCGACCAGATGCCCGATTGCCGAGGCAATCATCCGCCGGGCCTCAGCCTTGAGTTCTTCGCCCTTGTCGATCGCAAACAGCCGAAGGGAGTAGATCACTTCGCGCTGCTGGTTCATGACGTCGTCGTATTCCAGGAGCCGCTTCCGTTGCTGGAAATTCTGGAGCTCGACTCGTTTCTGGGCCGACTCGATCGCGGCGGTCACCAGCTTCCCGGTGATGACCTCGCCCTCCTCCGCACCCGCCCGATCCATATAGCGGGCAATCCGGTCGGAGCCGAACAACCGCATCAGATCATCTTCGAGCGAGAGAAAGAAGAGCGACGCCCCCGGATCTCCTTGGCGCCCGGCCCGGCCCCGAAGCTGCCGATCGATCCGGCGCGACTCGTGGCGCTCCGTCCCGATGATCTGGAGGCCCGCTTCGGTGGTATTGAGATCGAGACCCTTCCCCAGTTTGATGTCGGTGCCACGACCAGCCATGTTGGTGGCGATCGTGATCGACCCCGGTTGTCCGGCTCCCGCCACGATCTCGGCTTCGCGCTGGTGATACTTGGCGTTGAGGACCTCGTGCTTGAGCCCCCGGCGCTTCAGCATCTTGCTGAGGGTTTCGGACACCTCGACGGACGTCGTGCCGATGAGCATCGGCAGTCCGAGCTGATGCAGCCGATCAACTTCGTCGAGGACGGCGTTGTACTTCTCGCGACGGGTCTTGTAGATCCGGTCCGTCTGGTCGTTCCGGCAAATCGGCCGGTTGGTGGGCACCACCAGGACCTCGAGGCCGTAGATCGAGTAGAACTCCGACTCTTCCGTCTCCGCCGTGCCGGTCATCCCGGCCAATTTGTCGAACATCCGGAAGTAGTTTTGGATCGTGATCGTGGCGAGGGTCTGGGTCTCGCCCTTGATCTGGACCCCTTCCTTCGCTTCGACCGCCTGATGGAGCCCGTCGGACCACCGCCGCCCGGCGAGGACGCGGCCGGTGTATTCATCGACGATAAGGACTTGGCTGTCCTGTACGATGTACTCAATATCTTTCTCGTACAGGGCATGGGCCTGCAGCAGCTTGTGGATGATATGGAGTTTCTCGCTCTTGGCGGCATACTCCATTTCAACCCGTTGCCGTTCATTGCGCTTCTCGGCCACTGACAAGTCGGGGTCCTTCTCGATTCGGTGCACCGCCTCGGAGATATCCGGAACCAGGAAGAGCCCCGGATCATCCGGAGAAAGCGCCGCGCTCCCCCGGTCCGTCAGGTGAACGGAGTGCCCCTTTTCGTCGAGAACGAAGTAGAGGACCTCGTCGATGCCCCGCATTTCCTGCTGCTTCGTGGGCAGCTTTCGATCGGCCACATGTTTGAGTTCGGCTTGCTGGACCAGTTGTTTGACGCCCGTTTCGTTGAAGAACTTGAGCAGTTTCTTGTTCTTCGGCATCCCGAGCTGGGCCTGGTAGAGCTTGGCCGCACCCTCTGCTTTGGTCTTGTCGCCCGCCAGGAGCGGCTCGGCTTCCGCAATCAATTGGTTGACGACGGCGGTCTGACGCCTGGCCAATTCGGCCACCCGGCCGTTGTATTCCGAGTATTTCCCATCACCGTCGTTGCCGACCGGCCCGGAAATAATCAGTGGCGTCCGGGCTTCGTCGATCAGGATGGAATCGACCTCGTCGACGATGGCGTAGGCGTGGTCTCGTTGCACCCGGTGTTCGATCGCGAACACCATGTTGTCTCGGAGGTAGTCAAACCCGAACTCGTTGTTGGTCCCGTAGGTAATGTCGCAGAGGTAGGCCGCCCGCCGTGCCGGGGTCTGAGGCTCGGTGTCGTCGATGCACCCCACGGTCAGACCCAAATACGTAAACAGGTACCCCATCCACTGCGAGTCGCGGCGAGCCAGATAATTATTGACGGTAACCAGGTGGGCACCCCGGCCCGCCAAGGCATTGAGATAGAGGGGCAAGGTGGCGACCAATGTCTTGCCCTCGCCCGTGCTCATTTCGGCGATCTTGCCCCGGTGGAGGGCGATCCCGCCCATCAGCTGGACGTCGTACGGCACCATGTCCCAAGGCAGGTCGTGCCCAGTGACCACGACCGTCGAGCCGAGCAGTCGGCGACACGCCTCCCGGACGGTCGCAAAGGCCTCCGGGAGCAACTCGTCGAGCACATCGGCAACGGCCTGCTTGTAGGCCTGCTCCAACTGGTGAAACTCGCCCTCCAGCCGCTCGCGCTCGACTGGATCGGCGCACTCATGCTTCTTGGTCCGAACGTCGTCGAGCGTGGCTTTGGCCCCGCCGGTCCGCTCCGCCAGCTGGGCTCGGAACCGGGCGGTCTGGGCTCGGATGTCTTCATCCGAGAGCGGGGCAAGCCGGGCTTCATGCCGGTGCACGTCGGCCAGCAGCGGAGTGAGTTTCTTTGCGTCCCGTTGGTGGCGGGTTCCGAAGATCTTGGAGATCAGGGTATTCACAAACATCAGGCGTCCCGATACAGACCATGGGTTTCGATGTATCGGGCCACCCGATCGGGCACCCAATAGCGAATCGATTGGCCGGATCGAACCCGGCTCCGCACAATCGTGGATGAAATCTCGATCCGCGGCACCAAAACGACCCGGTCCGCGACACCATCAGGGACGGACTCTCCGCCCCGGGCGAACACTACCACTTCAGCCTGAGCCCGGATCTGGTCCGGGTCCCGCCAGGTCGCGAACAGCGCGGCGGCATCGCTGCCCAATACCAGACACAGCGCGGCCTCGGGAAATCGGCGCCGAATGTCCCTGATGGTATCGACCGTGTAGGATGGTCCGCGGCGGTCAACCTCGAGCCGATCGGCCACCAACCCCGGATCGCCCTCGACGGCCAGCTCGACCATCGCAGCCCGATGGTCGGCACTCGCGGCGTGCTGCCCGACTTTGAACGGCTGCTCGCCGGCCGGAATCAGCCGAACCTGAGCGGCTCCGAGCGCTTCCCGGGCGATCCCGGCCACCACCAGGTGCCCATGGTGGATCGGATCGAACGAGCCCCCTAACACCGCAATCCTCATCCTACTTGGAAACCGCCGAATCGCCGGCCGCCACGGGCTGCTCCGGGCAGAGACGCCGGGGCCCCTGCCCAACCGAAAAACTCTGGGCGATGTAGCCGCAGGTTTCTTTAATGTCCTCTTGGTAGCCGAGGGCGATGTACGACTGGACCAATTTTTCCAGTGCCTCCGGCACGACGGTGGCCCGAGGGTACTGCAGCACTAGGGATCGAAGAATGAGGATGGCCGACTCGTAGGCTTTGAATTTATAGTAAAACAAGGCGCTGGAGAATTCTTTCCGCGCGAACTGGTCGTTGAGTTCTCTGACTTTGGCGTCGGCCCGTTTGGCTGCCGCGGTGGTTGGATACCGGCTTTGGACCTCTTGGTAGACGCCGAGGGCCGTTTGTCCGTAGGTCGGATCGAGCTCGGGCCGTTTCCAGAGGGCGGCGTACGCATCGGCGGCCCGAAGAAGCGCATCGGGCGCCATGGAATCGTCGGGCGCTTCGTCGGACAGACGGCGGAACTGACGAACCGCGTCGAGTTCATTCCCCAACGCCATTTCGATCTCGCCCTTGTAGAAGTTCAGGCGAGCAATCCGCGGGTCGGCCACCGGCATAGCAGTGCCCAGGCGGGCAAAGACCTGGTTGGCCTGATTCCATTGCCCGGCATTAAACGCCCGTTGCCCCACTTGCCACAGGGAGTCGATCGTCCTCGGCGAATTAGATACCACCGCGGAGGGCGCGGCCTTCGGCTTGCCCTTGAACGGCCAACACCCGGTCAGGGCCACGACGGCTCCGACCGCGACTAACGTCCTGGATCTCATTCGCCACCATCAGCCGGCGGTTCCGTCGAGACGGCCCCCAGCCCGTTGAGCTTCGTCACGGCAACCTCGCGGAGACTGTCCGACACCCCGCCGGCCGCCAACACCGCCTGATACGCCACCGCCGCCCCGAGCGCGTCGCCCATGAGAATGCGGGCATCACCCAGCCCAATCTGGGCCCGAATGCCGCGAAGCGTTGCCGCTTCGAAGCCCAGAACCAGATCAAACCACCGTTCAGCTACCCGCCCGTTCTGGACCGAGAGGGCGTCGTGCCCCAGCAACAAGGCGCATTCCGCCAACCCCGACCGAGCCCCGCCTTTGAGACGCCCATCGGTCGTTCGACGGAGCAAGGTGCGATAGCTTCCCGCGGCATCCTCGCACGCCACCGTGGCCCGTTGGGCGTCCGCGAGCCTCAAGAGCAAGGAGTCAATTCCCCGAACGGTTCCGGTCGCGGCGAGCGCCGCCGGAATCAGGCCGAGCGCATCGGACAACTCCATGTCGTCCGCCAACGAAGCCCGGGCCAACCGGCCCAGCGGTCGGCCGGGTGCCAGAGAACGAATCGCCAGGACCGCCTTGGTCACGGCGGCCTGTCCGCTGATGCCGGCCCGATCGGCCGCCCGGGCGACCCGATCCAGCCCGACCACCGCTTCCATCAACCGGGTGGGATCCTCGCGAGCGAGTTCGGAGTAGGCCGTGGCGGCCGCCCCAAAATCTTCAGCCTTGACCGCCGCCGCTCCGGCTTTGGCCCAAACCCGGCTCCGAGCCCCGCTTCGTTGAGCCGCCTGGTACTCACTCAGCGCCTTGGGAAACCGCCCCGACCGATACGCCTCGTCGCCCAGCCGCTCGTGATCCGCAGCCGGTGCCGAGCAGGCGACCCCCAGCCCCGCCACCAGGACGAACCAGCGGGTCATGAACCGAGCCGCTTTGCCATCGCGAGGTAGGCCCCGACCCGCGCATTGCCCGGCCGCTGGCGAAGGCAATCGGCCCAGATCTCCTGAGCGCCGGTAGCGTCCCCCGACAGATAGTGCGCCAAACCAAGGGTCGCGGCCGCGTCGCCGAACATCGGCTGAGCCGCGACGATTCGTTCCAGTTCCTCTCGGGCTTCGAGCGGCCGGCCCGCCTCGAGAAGCAACCAAGCCAATCGGTATCGCAGGTCGTGAAAATCAGGGCCGAGGCCGACGGCTCGCTGATATTCGTGGATCGATTCCGCGGCCGCCCCAATTTCGGCGTAGGCATCGCCCAGTTCGGCGTGGAGGTTTGCCAATCGCGACGCCACCGGCCGCGAAAACCCGCCGGGCCCCGTCTGCCCGAGAGCGGCCGCCTGCTGAAATGAAGCGTCAGCCTCGGCCGAGCGACCCAACTCGGCCAGAATGACCCCGCGGTGGATCTGAGCGTCGATGTACCGCGCATTCACCACCAGACTGCGGTCGAACTCTTCCGACGCTTTTTCAGGCTGACCCAGCAACGACAGGCACAACCCCCGCGGATGGTAGACATCGGCAAACCGCCGTCCCGACTCGAGAATCTCATCGAGGAGGTGGACGGCCCCGTAGTGGTCCTGAACGGCGAACCGTTCATGGGCCTGCTGGAGAAAATGCTCGGTGCTGACTCGCATGGCCGATTGGTTGCCGATCCCGAACGTTCACTGACGCAATGCGACACCCCCGTCGATGAACCACCCGACGCGAGGGTCGCAACCAGGTCCCGGGGTGGGTTGAAAAGCTCCCTCCGGGAAACGGGTAAGATAGCGTGGTCGGCGGATTTGCGCGGCCCGAATGGACTATCGGATGGCCCTTTGGAAGTACGGGATCGTGCGCTCAAGTCCGGTCCGAAGATCAACCGAAGCCGACCAGCCCAAGACCTCCTTGGCAATGCGGATATCCGGTTGCCGGGCCTTAGGATCGTCCACCGGAAGGGGCTCCCGTTGGATGTTCACCGCGGTGCCCACCATCTCCCGGACCAGTTCGGCCAACTGGGCAACCGTGAATTCGACGGGATTCCCGATGTTGGTCGGGTCGACCAGGCCGGAGTGAAAGAGCCGGTAAATCCCATCGACCAGATCGGAGACGTAGCAGAACGACCGAGACTGGCTGCCGTCGCCATAGATCGTCAGTGGCTGGCCACGGAGGGCCTGGACAATGAAATTCGACACCACCCGGCCGTCGGCCGGCCGCATTCTCGGGCCGTAGGTATTGAAGATCCGGACGATGCGGGTTTCGAGGCCATGATAGCGGTGGTAGGCCATGGTCATAGCCTCCGCAAACCGCTTGGCCTCGTCGTACACCCCGCGGGGTCCGACCGGGTTCACGTGCCCCCAGTAGCTCTCGGGCTGAGGATGAACCTGGGGATCGCCGTACACCTCGGAGGTCGAGGCCAGGAGGAACCGGGCGCCCTTGGCCTTGGCGAGGCCGAGCGCGTTGTGGGTGCCGATGGACCCGACCTTGAGCGTCTGAATTGGGTAGCGGAGGTAGTCGATCGGGCTAGCGGGCGAGGCGAAATGGAGCACTCCATCGAGGGGCCCGTCAATGGCAACGAATTTCGAAACATCGTGTTCGACGAACTCGAAATTGGGGTTCCCCTCCAGGTGCGAGAGGTTGGAACCGCTTCCGGTAATGAAGTTGTCGATCCCGATGACCTGGTGTCCCTCAGCGAGAAACCGGTCGGTGAGATGCGAGCCCAGGAACCCGGCGGCACCAGTGATCACCAGTCTCATAGTGACACCCTCCCGATGCTTAAGTAACGGAATCCGGCGCGCCGCATCCGGGCGGGATCGAACAGATTCCGGCCGTCGATCACGATCGGAGCCCGGAGCCCCGCCTTCACCCGCTCGAGGTCCGGATTCCGATAGACCAACCATTCCGTGACGATCACCAAGGCGTCAGCGCCCTCGATCGCCTCGTACGGGTCGGCCGCGTACCGGATCCGATCACCGAAGACGGCCCGGGCCGAGTCAGTGGCCTTGGGATCGTGGGCCACGACCTTCCCGCCGGCGGCCAACACGCCCTCCACCAGCGGAATCGACGGGCTTTCCCGCATGTCGTCGGTCTCAGGCTTGAAGGCCAGGCCCCAGACCGCGATCTGGCGACCCCGAAGATCTCCAAGGGCGTGGGTCAGTTTTGCGAGCAGAACCAACTTCTGGCGCTCGTTAACCGCGTCGACCGACTCCCAGAGGTCCGAGGGGATGGCCAGTCCCTTGGCGGTGCGGATCAGCGCCTTCACATCCTTCGGGAAGCAGGAGCCGCCGTATCCCGGACCTGGGAACAGGAACGCCTGACCGATTCTCCGGTCGGTTCCAATACCCTTCCGGACCGCTCCCACATCGGCGCCAACCTGTTCGCAGAGCTGGGCGATTTGGTTCATGAACGAGATCCGGGTGGCCAACATCGCGTTGGCCGTGTACTTCGTCACTTCCGCCGAGGGAATATCCATGAACAACACCGGATTTCCGGTGCGAAGAAACGGCGCGTACAGCTGTTCGAGGGTCTCTTCTGCCTCAGGGGAGTCAACCCCAACCACCACCCGGTCCGGCTTCATGAAGTCATCGATCGCGGCCCCTTCCTTGAGGAACTCAGGATTGGAGGCCATGAAAAAGGGGCCGACGGCCTCCTCCCGCACGGCAGCCCGAACGGCCTCAGCCGTCCCAACCGGCACGGTCGACTTGGTGACGATCACTTTCGGCTCGTTGAGGTTCCGCCCGATGGTCTTGGCCACCGCCAGTACGTGGCGGAGGTCAGCCGACCCATCCTCATCGGCCGACGTTCCGACCGCGATGAACACAACCTTCCCGTGCCGAACCGCCGCCCCGATGTCGGTCGTGAATGCCAGCCGACCCTCGGCTTGGTTCCGGACCACCATCGACTCGAGCCCCGGCTCATAGATCGGAATCTCGTTGCGTTTGAGCCGCTCGATCTTGGTGGCGTCCACGTCGGCGCAGACCACCTCATTGCCGGTCTCGGCCAAGCAGGCACCGGCCACGAGCCCGACATAGCCCGACCCGATAATCGTGACTCGCATCTTAGGTGGTCCAGGTTCGCTTGAGGGCGTTCCGGGTATCGACGACCAGCTTGGCGTGGGTGCGGACCATTTCGTAGTCGGTGGCCGAGTGATCGGTCACAATCACCACCAAATCGGCCGCGGCCAACGTCTGCGGCGTCAGGGGTACCGAGGCCGCCTTATGGCCGTTCTCCTCGAACGTGGGCACAAAGGGATCATGATAGGTAACCTTCGCGCCGCGGCTCTCCAGCAACCGCATGATATCGAGCGCGGGACTCTCCCGCATATCCTCGATATCGCGCTTGTAGGCGATGCCCAGGATCAGCACCGAGGCCCCTTTGACGGATTTCCCGGAGTCGTTCAGTGCCTCGCCGGCCTTCCCGACCCAGAACACCGGCATCTCGGTATTGAGCTCGCCGGCCAGATCGATGAACCGGGTCTTGTAGTTCAAGCCCCGCATCTTCCACGCGAGATAGTGGGGATCGATCGGAATGCAGTGCCCGCCCAGCCCGGGGCCCGGCAGGAATTTCATATAGCCGAACGGCTTCGTCGCCGCGGCCTCGATCACTTCCCAAACATCGACGCCCAGTTTGTCGCAGACGATCGCCATCTCGTTCGCCAACCCAATATTCACGCTCCGAAACGTGTTCTCGAGCAACTTCACCAACTCGGCGGCCTCCGTGGTCGTGACCGGCACCAAGGTGTCGATGGCCGGCTGATAGAGCGCCATCACCACCCGTCGGCAGTCATCGGTGATCCCGCCCACCACCTTGGGCGTGTTCTTGGTTTGGTAGACCGGATTGCCCGGATCGACCCGTTCCGGGCTAAAGGCCAGAAAGAAGTCCTTGCCGACCTTGAGCCCTGTGCTCTCGAGTGCGGGAAGCATGATCTCCCGCGTGGTGCCCGGGTAGGTCGTACTCTCGAGGATGATGGCTTGGCCGGGACGGAGAACCTTCTTGATCGTCTCGGTGGCCGCGACGATGTAACTGACGTCGGGGTCTTTGAACTTCGACAACGGCGTCGGGACGCAAATGGAGATCGCGTCGCACGCGGCCAGTGCGGATCCGTCGGTGGTTGCCGAGAACAGTCCCTTATCGACGACCGACTTGAGCTGGGCGTCCGAAATGTCTTTGACGTGGGAGGTCCGGGCATTCAATCCATCGACGACCCGTTGGCTGACATCAAAGCCCAAGACTTTGAACCCGGCGTTCCCGAGCTCCACCGCGAGCGGCAGCCCGACATAGCCGAGCCCGATGACGCCGAACAGCGCCTCGCGCCGCTCGGCCTTCTGAATCAGTTCTTTCGCCCAAGGCATTGGTTACCCCTCCACAAGGACCGGCCGGCCGCCGTCCTGCAATGATCTGGTGGCGGCCTCCAGCACTTGGACGACCCTGAGGCCGTCCGTTGCTCCGGCCCGAGTGGCCCCCCCCCCTCGGGCCACGTTGACGAAATGCGCCAGCTCGAGCCCCAGGGGCTCAGCGTTCGGCACCTTCGGAATCAGAATGTCTCCCTCTCGCACGGCCAAACTCTCGCCATACGAGCCATACTCCGGTGGCCGATCGACTCCCTTGTCGTAGAGCCGAAGCTTTTCGCGCGGGGCCATATCGTCGAACACCGCCATTTGCTTCGACCCGACGACCGTGAGCTTCCGTTCCTTGTGGGGATCGAGCCACGACATATGGGCGTGGGCCACGACTCCCGACTTGAACCGCATCACGAGGAAAACAACGTCTTCGATGCCCCGCTGCAAATACGAATGGCCCTGCGCCGACACCGACTCGGGCGCCTCGCCGAGCAGGTAGAGCGCCACCGAGATGTCGTGCGGCCCAAAACTCCAGAGCGCGTTCTCATCAGGCCGAACCTGACCGAGGTTCAGTCGCTGGGAATACAGGTAGTAGACATCCCCGAGAGCACCGTCTCGAATCATGGAGCGAAGCCGGTCGATGACCGGGTGGAACTCCAGCAAGTGCCCCACCAACGCCGGCACCTTGCGACGCTCGCTCTCCTCGACAAGCGCCACGGCATCGGCCACGGTCAGCGCGAACGGTTTCTCGATCAAGACCGGCTTCCCTGCCTGGAGAGCCCGAAGCCCCAAGGCGGCATGGGTTCGCGCCGTCGTGGCCACGACCACCGCGTCAACCCGCTCCAACAGCGCGTCGACCGAATCGGTGACGAACACCCCGGGGAAGCCCTTGGCGATCCGATCCCGGGTCGCTGCCGACAGATCGCACACCGCAGTCAGATCGACGGCCGGCATGGCAGCCAGCGTCCGGACATGATTCCGGCCCCACGCCCCAGCGCCGATGACGCCGACTCGAAGCGCGGTCACTTGAAAAAGCCCGTCACGGCCGCTGCCACCCGGTCGACCTGGCCATCGGTCAATTCCGGGTACACCGGCAGCGAAAGTACCTCTTGCATCGCCCGCTCGGTCTCGGGCAATGAGCCAGCCCGGTATCCGAGCGCCGAAAAACAGGGTTGGAGGTGAAGTCCCACCGGGTAGTAGACTGCACAACCGATGCCGTTGGCCTTCAAATGGGCCAGGAGAAGATCCCGTCGGGGTACCCGGATGGTGTATTGGTGAAAAATGTGTTCGTTCCCCGCGTCGACGGCCGGCGGCACGATCTCGGAATGCCCGGCGAATGCCTCGGAATATCGGGCAGCCCGGCCCCGGCGGCCCTCGCTCCAGCCCGCCAAATGAGGCAGCTTGGCCAACAGCACCGCCGCCTGGAGCGTGTCGAGGCGGCTGTTCGTTCCCACTTCTTCATGGTGATACTGTTTGGCACCGCCGTGGAGGCGGAGCTTTCGGAGCCGGGCCGCCAGGTCATCCTGTTGGGTCACCATCATCCCGCCGTCCCCGAACCCGCCCAAATTCTTGCTGGGGAAGAACGACAGCGTGCCGCACCAGCCGAGTTCGCAGGCCATCCTCCAGGTGCCGTCAATCAGCCGGCGGGCCCCAATGGCTTGGGCCGCGTCCTCGATGACCGGGAGCCCATGCCGGCAGGCGATGTCGAGGATCGTGTCCATGGCGGCCATCTGGCCGAAGAGATGGACCACGATAATCGCCCGAGTACGCGGAGTGATTGCGGCCTCGATCGCAGCGGACGAGGCGCAGAACGTCTTGGGGTCGATGTCGACGAATACCGGGGTACCCCCGGCGTTGTGAATCGTGCCGGCCGTGGCGAAGAAGGTGAAGCTTGGGGCAATGACTTCGTCTCCCGGCACCAGATCGAGGGCCTTGAGCGGCAGCAGGATCGCATCGGTGCCGCTGGCGCAACCGATGCCGTGCTTGGCATGGCTCAACCCGGCCACCGCCGTTTCGAGCTCTCCGACCTCGCGACCCATGATGAACTCTTGACGCTCGACCACCGAGTTGATCGCTCGGGTCACGTCGGTCTTGATCGAGTCGTACTGGGCCTTGAGGTCAAGCAGGGGAACCGTCACGTCAGCCATCCTCGCCATTGAAATCCGAGCTGCCACCAGAGCAAGAACCAGGCGCTCCAACCGCCCCGCGGCCGGGGCGTAATTCATCTGCCGTTCCAGTCCGGGTCCAGCGCCGCAAGTCTTGTGTTGGCAGCAACTTAGACAGATCTACCCCGGCGAGTCAACCCGGGCGGAGTACCCCGTGTTCCTCCTGGTACGAAGCCCCGCAACCGCGACATTGCGCCATTCCGTCCCGGACCGTCAGGCGAACGCCACACTGGCACATCCAACCGATCCGACGGGCCGGAACCCCCACCATGAGCCCGTAGGCCGGCACGTCGCCCCGGACCACGCTCCCGGCCCCGATGAAGGCATACTCTCCGATGACTCCGCCGCAGACGACCGTGGCGTTCGCCCCGATGGTTGCCCCCCGCTTGACCAGGGTCCGCTGGTACTCCGTCTTCCGGGAAACGTGGCTTCGCGGATTGAGCACGTTCGTGAAGACACAGCTCGGACCGCAGAACACATCGTCCTCGAGCTCCACACCTTCGTAGATCGACACGTTGTTCTGAATCTTCACATTGTCGCCGATCTTGGTACCGGGCATCACGACGACGTTCTGCCCCAAGTTGCATCGTTCGCCGATCACCGCACCGGGCATCACGTGACTGAAGTGCCACACCTTGGATCCCGTGCCAACCACGGCGCCGTCGTCGACGTAACTCGACTTGTGCACGAAATAGTCAGACATTATTCCCCGCTCCCGTGAGATATTCACCCCGCGATCCGATCATCTTGACCTCCGGCTCCAGCGTCACCCCAAACTGCTCCAGCACCCGAGTCCTGGCCATCGCGATCAACCGGCACACATCGGCGGCGGTCGCGGCCCCGGTATTCACGAAGTAGTTGGCGTGCATCGGCGAGACCTCGGCGCCACCGACCCTGGTGCCCTTGAGCCCGGCCGCCTCAATCAATTGGCCCGCCGTTCGGGCCCCACCAACGTCCGGTTCCGGATTCTTGAACACGCTGCCGCAACATGGCGAGTTGAACGGGGTGCCCTGCTGTCGCCACGCGAACAGTCTCGCGACCTCACCGGCCAGGACCGACGGATCGCCGGCCTCGAGCCGCACGGTGGCCTCGAGCACCACCCAGCCATCGAGACCACTCCAACGATATCGGAATGGGATGTCCGAGCGGGAGAAGACCCGGGACTCGCCGCGGGGGTTCACCGCGACGACCGACTCAACCCGATCCGACCACTGCCCCCCGTGACAGCCGGCATTCATATAGACGCCGCCGCCCACCGTGCCCGGTACGCCGACCATCATGTGGACCCCGGCCCATCCGGCCTGAGCCGTCTTCCGAGCGGCAATCGGCGCGGGAAGGCCCGCCCCAAACCGCCATCGATCGCCGGTCTGATCGATCCGGTCCACACCTTTGCCGAGCCGGAGCACCAAGGCATCCATGCCGTCGTCGGGGAGCAACACGTTGGAGCCGAACCCTAACGCAAACACCGGGACGCCCGCCTTGGCCGCGAACCGAATCGCGGCGGCGGCATCCTCCGGATCGGCGGGCAGGACAACCGTGGCGGGCCCGCCAATCCGGTAGGTAGAGTAGCGAGCCAAGCTGTCCTGCTCCCGAACCTCGCCCCGGATCGCCGCTCGTGCGGCGACGACGAGTTCGGGATCCCGGGCCGACGTCACGCCCCCTGCTCCGCCGCGAAATTCCTGGCCATCTCATGCCATTCCTGGAGCGAGCGCACCTCGCCGGTGCGGCTCCGCATCGCGATCACCGCGTCACAGGCGGCGGCCGCCGCCGTCATTGTCGTCGTATAGGGCACCTTCTCCTGCAGCGCCGTCCGTCGAAGGAGGTAATCGTCACGCTGGGTCAGCTTGCCAAACGGCGTGTTGATCAGCAACTGGACCTGCCCCGACACCATCAGGTCGACCGCATTCGGACGGCCTTCGTGGACCTTGAGCACCCGTTCGGCCGGAATCCCGCGCGACCGGAGGTGTTTGGCCGTTCCCTCGGTCGCCAGCACCCGAAACCCCAACTCATGGAACCGGCGCGCAATCGGGATCACGGTCGCCTTGTCGGCGTCGTTGACCGTCACGAAGATCGTCCCGCCCAGCGGCAGGCTCCCGTCCACGCTGATCTGGGCCTTCGCAAAGGCCATTCCGAACGAATCCGCAATGCCCATGACCTCGCCGGTGGAACGCATTTCCGGACCAAGAACGAGGTCGACACCCTGGAATTTCCCAAAGGGGAACACCGCTTCTTTGACCGCGACGTAGGGGTGGAGGCCGTCGCCGATGCCAAGCTCGGACAGCCTCCGACCCGCCATGACCTGGGCCGCCAAACTCGCCAACTGAATACCGGTCGTCTTGGACACAAATGGAATGGTCCGAGATGCCCTCGGATTGACCTCCAGGACGAAGACCCGTCCATCCTTGATGGCGTACTGGACGTTCATGAGTCCAACCACGCCGAGTTTGAGTCCAAACCGCTTGGTGTGCTCCCGCATTTCAGCGACTTGGTGCTCGGTAATCAAGTAGGGCGGCATCACGCACGCCGAATCGCCCGAGTGAATCCCGGCATCTTCGATGTGCTGCATCACGCCGCCGATGATACAGTCAGTTCCATCGCAGAGCGCGTCGACATCCACTTCGAATGCATCCTCGAGGAACTTGTCGATCAACACGGGGTGTCCCGGGGCCACGCGTTCCGCGGCCCCGAAGAAACTCTCGAGCGACTCAGCATCGTAGACGATCTGCATGGCCCGGCCGCCCAGGACGTAGGATGGCCGAAGCAAAACCGGGTACCCCACGGCCTCGGCCTCCCGGAGCGCGTCGGCAAGGGTCAGGGCGGTGCCGTTTTTCGGCTGCTCGATGCCAAGCTCCCGAGCCAACGCCTCGAACCGGCCCCGGTCTTCGGCGGCGTCGATCGCATCGGGTGAGGTGCCGAGGATCGGAACCCCCTCGGCCTCGAGCCCCCGCGCCAAGCGGAGCGGCGTCTGGCCGCCACACTGGACCACCACCCCGAGCGGCTTCTCAAGATGCACGATCTCCAGCACGTTCTCGAGCGTCAGCGGCTCGAAATACAACGCATCCGACATGTCGAAATCGGTTGAGACCGTCTCAGGATTCGAATTTACCATCACCGTGCGATAGCCCATCTCCCGAAACGCCATGACCGCCCGAACGCAGCAGTAGTCGAACTCAACCCCTTGACCGATCCGGTTCGGGCCCGAGCCGAGAATGATGACGGTCTTGTCGCCCACCGCGCCGGCCTCGTTCTCGTCGTCGTACGACGAATAGAGATACGGGGTCTTGGAAGGAAACTCCCCGGCGCAGGTGTCCACGATCTTGAAGGCGGGTCGGACGCCTAACGCCTGGCGGCGGTGCCGCATGGCCGTTTCAGTGGTGGCAACCAAGTCGGCCAACTGCCGATCCGAAAAGCCCATCCGTTTCATCCGGCGAATCATCGCCCGTTCAGCCGCGTCGCCGGCCGCTCCGGCAGGCCGGACATTCCACTCCGCCACGAAGGCCCGCTCGGCCTCGATCAACGCCTGCCACTGGCCGATGAACCATGGATCGATCATCGAGCGCTCCGCGATCGTTTCCGCCGGGACATCGCGCAACAGGGCTCGCTTGATTTGGAAGAAACGTTCCGGGGTCGGCTTCCGGAGCGCGCCCAGAATGGCCTCGATCGAACTGTCTTCCAGGCGGTCATCGCCGATGGCGTCGCCAACGACCCAGCCGGAGCGACCGGCCTCCAGCGACCGGAATCCCTTTTGGAACGCCTCTTTGAAGGTTCGACCGATCGCCATGACCTCGCCAACCGACTTCATCTGCGTGGTCAACCCGGGGTCGGCCGCGGGGAATTTTTCAAACGCGAACCGGGGAATCTTGACGACGACGTAGTCGAGCACCGGTTCGAAACTCGCCGGAGTCGTCTTGGTGATGTCGTTGGGCAACTCGTCGAGCCGGTACCCCACCGCGAGTTTTGCGCCGATCCTGGCGATGGGAAAGCCCGTGGCCTTTGAGGCCAGCGCCGAGCTCCTCGACACCCGGGGATTCATTTCGATGACCAACTGCTCGCCGGTTTTCGGGCTCACGGCGAACTGGACGTTACACCCCCCGGCTTCGACCCCGATTTCGCGGATGATCTTGCAGGCGGCGTCGCGCATCCGCTGATACTCCCGGTCCGACAGCGTCATGGCAGGCGCCACCGTGACCGAATCACCGGTGTGAACCCCCATCGGGTCGATGTTCTCGATCGAGCAAACGATGACCACGTTGTCGGCCCCATCACGCATCAACTCGAGCTCGAATTCCTTCCACCCGATGATGCTTTGCTCTACCAGCACCGAACCGACCGGCGAGGCCTCGAGTCCGCGCCGGAGCATGGTCTCGAATTCATGGCGATTGTAAGCAATCCCTCCGCCGGTACCCCCGAGCGTGAATGACGGCCTGAGGATGGCCGGGTAGCCGGTTTGCTCGACCGCGGCATTTCCTTCCTCCACCGACCGAACCGTGGTCCCCTCCGGTGTGGCCAGGCCAATTCGGCGCATCGCTTTGGCGAATTCGTCGCGGTCTTCGGCGATCCGAATGGCCCGTTCGTTGGCGCCGATCAACTCGACGCCGTATTTCTCGAGCACGCCCGACCGGTAGAGGTCCATCGCCACATTGAGGCCGGTTTGCCCACCCATGGTCGGGAGCAGCGCATCGGGGCGTTCCCGGGCGATGATCTTCTCGACCCATTCGGCGTTGACCGGTTCGATGTAGGTCCGATCCGCAACCTCGGGGTCGGTCATGATGGTGGCGGGGTTCGAGTTGACCAGAATGACCCGATACCCCTCCTCCCGGAGTGCCCGCGCCGCTTGAGTGCCGGAATAGTCGAACTCCGCGCCTTGGCCAATGACGATCGGACCGGAGCCAATGAGGAGGATTGAACGAAGGTCAGTCCGCTTGGGCATCGAGCAGGTCTTTCAATGTTTGTTCGAGAGGAATGGAGGGCTTCCACCCGGTATCCGCAACGAGACGGCTGGGATCGCCGACCAAGTACTGGAGGTCGTTCGGCCGGGCGAGGTTCGGATCGGCCTCGAGAATAACCCGATGACCCACGACTTCCATTAAGCGAAGGACCACCTCGCGGAGCGTCACGCCGTGGCCGGTGGCCACGTTGTATGTCGACCCAGCCTGGCCCTGATCGATCAGGGCGTGATAGGCCGCCACCACATCCCGCACGTCGAGCACGTCACGCACCGGTTCGAGGTTTCCGGTCTTGATGACTGGCGCCCCGATCCGTTTCGCGGTCCGAATCCGATCGGCCAACGCCGGAATGGCATATTGGTCGCTTTGGCCCGGCCCGGTGTGGGGGAACGCTCGGACGACGATGGTCCGGAGCCCAGTGCGACGGGACACCTCCGCGACGGCAATTTCCGCCCCGACCTTGCTCGCGGCGTACGGGGATGCCGGCACCAGAGAGTCGGACTCGACCGAGGGGCGCCCCTGGCCATGGCCATAGACTTCACCGGTCGACGCCAGCACGAACAGCGGGTCGGCGGCTCCATCACGCCGGAGCCGGCCCATCGTCTCCGCCAAGCGAGCCGAACCCGCGGCGTTCACCGCCCACGCCTCACCCGGGTCCCGCCGAGCATCCACCCCTGAGGCGAGGGCGGCCAAATGGACCACGACATCCGGCGAGAGTTGCCCAACTCGGCCGACCGAGTCGGACGACACGAGGTCAAAATCGACCCACTGAACCGCCTGACGCTCAGCCTCCGACAATCCCTTGGACGGCCCCCACCCGACCCGCACCGCGCCAAGAACCCGGTGCCCGGCCTGGAGCAGCCGGCGCACGAGCCAGCCCCCCACAAAGCCGTCAGCGCCGGTGACCAGTACCCTCATCGCGAACCCTTGAGCCGGGCGAGGTCGGCGTCGACCATCATCCGAACCAAATCGACGAACGACACCCGCGGCGTCCAACCCAACTCGGCGGCGGCTCGCGAAGGATCCGCGATCAACAGATCAACCTCCGCCGGCCGCATATGGGCCGGGTCGGTAACTACATGATCATGCCAGTCGAGCCCGACGTGGCCGAACGCCAGTTCAGCCAGGTCCCGAACGCTGTGCGTCGTGCCGGAGCCGATCACATAGTCACGCGGCTCGGCCGGCTGGAGCATCCGCCACATAGCCTCCACATAGTCGCCGGCAAACCCCCAGTCCCGCTTCGCGTCGAGGTTCCCGAGCCGCAGTTCTTTCGCGAGGCCGAGTTTGATGCGGGCGACGCCATCGGAAATCTTCCGAGTGACAAACTCGATTCCGCGCCGAGGCGACTCGTGATTGAACAGGATGCCGCTCACCGCATGCAAACCATACGACTCCCGGTAGTTCACCGTGATCCAGTGGCCATACAACTTGGCCACGCCATACGGCGATCGCGGGTAGAACGGGGTCCGCTCATTTTGGGGGGTCTCTTGGACCTTGCCGAAC
Source organism: Gemmatimonadota bacterium (assembly GCA_009692115.1). Lineage (NCBI taxonomy): Bacteria > Pseudomonadati > Gemmatimonadota > Gemmatimonadota bacterium. Next base: position 50,806 of record SHZU01000010.1, read on the forward strand.
ATCTCGGACGAGCTGGCTTGGTAGAACCTCGTCGTCGGACAGGCCAACCGGACCGCCTCGAGGATCCTGGTGACCCCAAGCGCGGTGAACTCGCCCGTCAGCACCGGCTGGGTGAATGACGTTGGCACATAGGACTGGGCGGCCAAGTTGTAGACCTCGTCCGGCTTGACGTCCCGCAGCACCTCGGTCAGGGAGTGCTGATCGAGCAAATCGGCCGTAACGATCCGAATCGAGTCCAGCAGGGGTTCGATCCGTTCGTAACTGTGATGACTGGTTCGGCGAACCATGCCGACCACCTCATATCCCTTGGTCAACAACAACTCGGCCAGGTAGGACCCGTCCTGCCCCGTGACCCCGGTTATTAGCGCCCTCGGCATAAAATCCCTTGTGTCATCCCCAGTTGGGGGTTAAATTTAGCGGCTAGGTCAACACCTAGCACCACGAGTGGAGAGGTATAGCTATGGCACGTGTCTGCGCCGTCTGCGCCAAAGGCCCAACGACCGGCAACCATGTCAGCCACGCCAACAACCGGCGGAAGCGGCGCTGGATGCCCAATCTTCAGACCGTTCGCGTGCTGGTTGACGGCGCTCCGAAGCGGATTCGGGTCTGCACCCGCTGTATTCGCAGCGAAAAGGTCGTCAAGGCGGCCTAGATTCTTCCGGTAGCCGAGGCGGGACCGAAAAAAGGGGACCCGAGGGTCCCCTTTTCCATTGCCGGTACCGCCTCGATCATTCGGCGACGAGCTCGATACGAGCGGTGTCAGCCCCGTCGCCAACCCGGTGCCCCATCTTAAGAATCCGGGTGTAACCACCGGGCCGGGCCGCAAACCGGGGGCCGATTTCGGCGAAGAGCCGCTTCAGGACGTCGCGGTCCTGGATCTTCCGCTCCGCGAGCCGCCGGGCGTGGAGGTCGCCCCGGCGCGCCAAGGTGATCAACCGCTCGGCAAAGGGCCGAAGCTCCTTGGCCTTGGCGATGGTCGTGACAATTTTCTCATGGAGAAACAGGCTCATGGCCATGTTCCGGAGCATGGCTTTCTTATGCGCCGACGTGCGGGAGAGCTGCCGTCCCTTCGAACCGTGGCGCATTACGCATTCCCTTCGGCGGCGCCCATCGTCGGGGCCGCACCGCTCTTCACGATTCGGAAGTCCCCATCGGCTTCCTCAAAACCCATCCCGAAGCGCAGTCCCTCGCGCTGAAGCAGGTCGCCGATTTCGGCCACAGCCTTCTCGCCAACATTCTTGACATCGAGCAACTCCTTTTCGGAGTACTCGACGAGGTCCTTCAGGGTCCGAATGTTCGAGTTCTTGAGCGAGTTCAAGGTCCGGACCGTGAGGCCGAGATCGTCGATGAGCCGCGAGAGCTTGGACCGGAGCCCGCCGGCGACCGCGACGTGATCGTGGCTGATGGCCCGAGCGGTCGGCACCCGGCCGAACTCGACGAAGTAGCGGAAGTGCTCCTGGGCCAGGGCAGCGGCGTAGGCAATGGCATCTTCCGGCGAAATGGTGCCGTTGGTCTCGATCATGACCGCCAGGCGGTCGTAGTCGGTGCGTTGACCGACCCGGGTCTCGCTGACCGTGAAGTTGGCCCGACGGACCGGATTGTAGATCGCATCGATCCGAACCAGGTCCACCGGCAACGACCGGTCGGCCGGGTGCATTTCGGATTCGACGTAGCCCCGCCCCTTGTTGACATAGAGGTCGCAGCTGATCTCCCGATCGTCCTGAACCGTAAAGAGCAAGTGATCCGGATTGACGACCCGGACATTGTTGCTGCCCTGGATGTCCCGGGCGTAGACGGCGCCCTTGCCCTCCCGGCGAATCCGGAGGATGGTCTCGTCGGTGGCCTCGTCGAGCACGAGCGTCAGGGCCTTGAACCGCTGGATGATCTGATGGACGTCTTCCAGGACCCCTTGGACCGTCTGGTGCTCGTGGACCACGCCGTCCATCCGGAAGCCCCACACTGCCGAGCCCCGTAACGAGGACAGCAACATCCGCCGGAGGACATTCCCGAGGGTGTGACCGAAGCCCCGCTCCAGCGGCTGAAGCCGAAACTCTGCAATGTTAGGGTTGTCATCACGCTTGGTCATTTCGACCAAATGCGGATGGACCAAACCGATCAGATCAATCGACATAATGTCCTACCCCTTACTTCGAGTAGAGCTCGACGATGAGCTGTTCGTTAGCGTTCGTCGGGATCGCATCCCGGGTCGGAACCATCGTCATCCGACCGGTGAACTTCTGGTGATCGACCGCCAACCAGGTCGGCGAGACACCGCGGGCCGCCATTTCCTGGGCAACCTTGACCGGCACGATCTCGTGAGACCCGACGGCAATCCGGACTTCCTGACCCGGCTTGACGCGGAAGGACGGAATATCCACGCGATGGCCGTCGACTTCGACGTGGCCATGGCAGACCAACTGACGCGCCCCGCGACGGCTGGTGGCAAAGCCCATCCGGTAGGCGACGTTGTCAAGGCGCGACTCGAGGGCCACCAGCAGATTGGTACCCTTGACGCCGGGCTCGTGCGACGCCCGCTCGAAGGTGTTACGGAATTGACGCTCGGTCAGGCCGTAGGTCCGCTTGACCTTCTGCTTCTCCCGGAGCTGCTTGGCGTACTCGGACATCTTCCGGCCGCCGCCTTTGCCCGCTTGCGCCTGGCCATGCTGACCCGGAGCGTAGGAGCGCCGATCGACGGCGCACTTCTCGGTGAAACAGCGGGTGCCCTTCAGGAACAGCTTGGTCCCCTCGCGGCGACACAGTCGACAGGCCGGCCCAGCGTATCGTGACATGGATCAGACCCTGCGCTTCTTCGGAGGACGGCAACCATTGTGCGGGATCGGCGTGACGTCTTTGATCGAGGCGACCCGGAGACCCGCTGACGCGAGCGCCTGGATGGCCGACTCGCGCCCGCTGCCGGGGCCCTGCACCAGCACATGGACTCGGCGAACGCCAAGATTCATGGCCTCACGGCCCACGGCCTCAGCGGCCACCGTGGCCGCGTACGGCGTGGACTTCTTCGACCCCTTGAAGCCCGCCTTGCCGCAGGTACCCCAAGCGACGGCATTGCCACGGGTGTCGGTGATGGTAATCAGCGTGTTGTTGAACGTCGCAGCGATGTGGGCGATCCCTTCGGATTCGACCAGCTTCTTGCCCCGCTTGGCGGCTTTCGGAGCCGCGACCTTCGCGTCGACCGCCGGCTGAACCGGCGAGGGAGTTTCGGGTGCAGTCATATCTTACTTCTTCGTCGCCTTCTTCTTGCCAGCGATGGCCCGACGCGGACCCTTCTTGGTCCGAGCGTTGGTGTGAGTCCGCTGCCCCCGAACCGGGAGCCCCTTCCGGTGGCGCGACCCACGATAGGAACCGATGTCCATCAACCGTTTGATGTTCATCGCAATTTCAGTCCGAAGGGCACCCTCGACCCGGATGCTTCGCTCGATCATCTGACGAAGCCGAGCGACGTCGGCGTCGGTCAGATCGCGAACGCGGATATCCGGATTGACGCCGGTGCCGCCCAGGAGCTTTTGGCTGGTGGACAGACCGATGCCGTAGATGTACGTGAGGGCGATTTCAACCCGCTTGTCGCGCGGAAGATCGACGCCGGAAATACGTGCCATGGGTTATCCCTGCCGCTGCTTGTGCTTGGGGTTCCGCTTGCAAGTGATCCGGACCACACCTCGGCGGCGAACCACCTTGCAGTGCTCACAGATTGGCTTGACGCTCGAACGTACCTTCATTGAGTTTCTCTCAAACGCCAGGTTTCAGGGTAGCTTGCAAAGCTATCCCTGGATTGGGGTTAATGCAAGGGACTTGGATTCCGAGGGCGGGGCCAACCGGTGAACACCGAGCCACAGCCCGAAAATCCATGTGGCGCAAGCGCTTGCCCAGGCCAAGATAATCGGTGGTTGCCGGTTCGGAACCGGCTACTGGCTCGAGGACGTGATCCAGACTTCCGTGACCCGCCAGCGCCCCTCGTCGAACCGGGCGCTGATCAGGATCTTCTGGCCTTGATCCTCCTGATTTCCGAGGACCCGAAACCGACGGCAAAGCTCGACGTAGCCGTGGCCCGGCGCGACCACCGCGGCGCCCACGGTGACGATCCGGAGGTCGGCCGTTCAGCGGACCATCGAGGCCAGGGCCGCTGCGGCAATCTCCCCCCGCACCGACACTGCTGCCGGCTGACTGGGTAATTCGAGCCGGACCGGCTGCCGGTCGTCGAAAAGCCGGGTAAAATCCCGGGCCTCGAACACCGAGCGGGCGGTCACGGCCAGTTGCCCGAGATCCCGATCCTGAAACGGGCCGGTGAGGAGGGCCAAGGCGGCGAGTCGGAGCCAGTTCATCCGACTTGCCCAAGCAGATCGGCCCAGACCGCGGCCGGGTCATCGGCCTGCAGCACGGGCCGGCCCACGACCAGGTGGGTCGCCCCAGCCTCGGTGGCGGCTTGGGCGGTGGCGGTCCGGACCTGGTCACCGGCGGGGTCGGTCGCTCCGCGGATCCCCGGGGTCACCAACAGGGCGGTTGGGCCGAGGCTGGCCCGAAGCCGGGCCGCCTCCAGAGGCGACGACACGACGCCGTCGGCGCCCGCCCCGACCGCCATGCCGGCCAGCCGCACGACCTCGGCCCCGATGTCGGCCGGACCCTGACCGTAGATGGCCCGGAGGTCGTCCGGGCCATGGGACGTCAGCAGCGTCACGGCGATCACCGCCACCCGCCCTCCGCCGGCGACCTTGGCCGCTTCAATCATCCTCGGACCACCGAGCGCGTGAATAGTGACCATATCGACCCCGAGATCACGGGCTTGGCGAACGGCGCCCTCGACGGTGTTCGGGATGTCATGCCATTTGAGATCCAGAAATACCCGATGGCCCCGAGCTTTCAACCCGGCGATGAAATCGGAACCGGTCCGGGTGAACAGCACCGACCCGAGCTTGACCCATCGAACGTTAGGCACCCGGTCCAGCAAACCAAGGGCGGTGCGGGCATCGGGAAGGTCAAGGGCCAAGACGAGTTCAGCCACCGGCCAACCATTGCCGCGCCAGGCGCTCGGGGAGACGGGGATCGGCCAACCCGGCGGTCCCGATGGCCACCAGCGACGCCCCCGCCAAGAGGTATTGGTGGACATGTTCGAGGGTCCGAATTCCCCCAACCCCGATGATCGGGATGTCGGGCAGCCGCCGACGAACCCTGGTGGTCGCCAGCAGTCCGACCGGCAGGAGGGCCGGACCACTGACGCCGCCGTTGCCGTTGCCCAGTCGAGGGCCCGGCCCTTCGTAGACCAACCCCGGCATCGTGTTGACGACGGTGATCCCGTCGGCACCCGCATCGACCGCGGCGGCCGCGAGCCCCGGGATGTCAGGCAGCGCCGGTGAAAGTTTGGCGATCAAAGGCCGGCGGGTCACGGCCCGGCAGAGGCCAACGATCCGGGCCACCGCAGCCGGATCGGCACCGAATTCGATGCCACCTGCTGAGGTATTCGGGCAGGACAAATTGAGTTCATAGCCGACCATGCCGCCAACCGGATCGAGGCCCTCGATCACGCGGCCGTATTCGCCTTCAGTGAAGCCGACCACATTGACGAAGACTCGGGCGTGGGCAAGGTTGGCTCGAAGCCACGGCAGTTCCGTCGAGGCAACCTCGGCCAAACCGGGGTTGGCCAGCCCGATCGAGTTGAGCATGCCGCCGTCGAACTCAGCGACCCGGGGCGGGAGGTTGCCATGCCGAGGCTCGAGCGAGACGGCCTTGGTGACCAATCCGCCCAACATGTCGAGGTCGACGACCCCGGCGAGTTCCCGCCCGAACCCGGCGGTACCGGCGGCGAGCAGGACAGGATTGGAAAAGGTGGTGCCGAACAAGACCAGGGGGGCCGGGGGTGCGGCGGTCGTCACGCCTGGCCGGCTCCGGTTTGGGTCACCGAGCGGTTGGAACCGACCCGTTGCTGGTATTCGATCAGGTAGCTGACGATGGCGTCGGCGACGGAGGCCGCGAGGTTCCGCTGCGACCGAGCCTCGGTCATCAGGCGGGCGTCCTCCGGATTGGTACTAAAACCCATCTCGAACAAAACCGCCGGCCGCCGCGCCGTCGTGAGTACCGCAAGCCCCGCTTGCTTGACACCGCGGTTGGTCCCCGCATGGACCTCCGCCGCGTGAGACTGCATCAACTCAGCCAGCCGGGCCGACTCGCGGTGGTACTCATTGAGCTGGAGATCTTTGAGGATGAAGTCGAGCCCGCTCGGCTGCTCGCCCTTCGGCTCCTCGAACCGAATCGCCTCGTTTTCCATCTTGGCGACCCGAGCGGCATCTTCCGTCTTCGCGTCAGCGAGGAAGAAGGTCTCGAAGCCGCGGGCCTTCGTATACCCCGCCCGCTTGGGCAACGCATTGACATGCAGACTCACGAACAGTCCGCACCGTTCGGTACAAAAGGCAGCCCGCTGGTGGAGATCGATCAAGGTGTCGGTCGTCCGGGTCATGATCACACCGACGCCCCGGCGAAGCAGTTCCTGGCGCACCAAGAGCCCAACCTGAAGCGCCACGTCCTTCTCCTTGATTCCTCGCGGGAAGAACACGCCGGGGTTTCCGGGATCGACGCCCCCGTGACCAGGATCGATCGTGACGACGTGCCCCCGGTTCAGCCCATTCGGCAGGGTCGTCCGGACCGCGTCGGCAGCCCGGGGCGGCTTGGGCTCACTCGAGGCGATGGCGGGCCCGGGGCGGCGCGAACGAGCCTCATCGAGCCGACCGGACCAAGGGTCGTAGCGGAACCGTTCGGTGAGCTCCGCCGGAAGGACTTGGGTGACGAAGTCGAGCGGCAGGAACAGACTGTCGCGCCGGACCACCGCCACGCCGACCAACGGTTTGAGGACGCCGCCGGCGGTGTAGTACGGCGCACCAAGCAGGAGCCGAAACGGCTGACTCGCAATCTCGACATGGGCCCAGGCCCCCACGACGGACGCGAGCCCGCCTAACGCCGGCACCAAGGCCGTCGCGGAGACCAGGGGGCCCGACACGTCGGGCCGAATCGCGATCCGGACATCGCCCTTGGGCGTCGCCACGACGAGAGTCGCCGGCAACGCCGGCGAAGCACCGGGCACTGCCGCGACGGCCAACAGCAGGGCCGCGATCATGCCCGCACCTTCAGTGCCCGCGCCAATTCACGGTCAGCCATCCGGCGTTTGATATCCTCCCGGCGGTCATGGACCTTCTTTCCCTTCCCGAGCGCCAGGGCCACTTTGGCCCGACCGCCCCGGAAATACAGTTCCAGCGGCACCAAGGTGCAGCCCTTCTGCTCGGTAGCGCCGATCAACCGCTCGATCTCCCGGCGGTGCAGGAGCAGCTTGCGCGAACGAAGGGGCGCGTGGTTGTACCGGTTCCCCTGTTCGTAGGGAGTGATGTGCATGCCTTCCAGCCAGACCTCGCCGTTACGGACCAACCCGAACGCCTCCTTGATCGAGGCCTTCCCGACCCGGAGACTCTTGACCTCGGTTCCGGTCAGGATCAGCCCGGCCTCGTGGGTTTCGAGAATATGATAATCGTACGTAGCCCGCGGATTCCGTGCCACCGAAATCCGGACCTCGTCATCTTTGGGTGCCTTCGGGCTTTGACTCATAAGTCTCACTCTCACATAAAGATAGAGTGACTGTGGCGGGCTCGCAACGAGCGCTTGCCTTAACCGATTGGCTCCTCTAGGTTTGCGCTTCGCGCCGGAGTGGTGGAACTGGTAGACGCGCTGCGTTCAGGGCGCAGTGGGCGCAAGCCCGTGGGGGTTCGAGTCCCCCCTTCGGCACTCGCAAGAAACGGACGGCCCAGAGGCCGTCCGTTTTTTTCGGCGGATCCCGAGTCTCTGAGCGGGTCCGAACTTATGCCAGGCTGGGTGAGGAAGTCAGGGTGACGAATTCCGGGGCGGTGGCGCGCTCATCCTTGAGCAAGTCCGCGAGGGTGACGCTGCCCAGAAAATCGTCGATCCGGCGTTGCAAGGCCTGCCACACCGGACGGATTGCGCAGGCACTGCCCGGAGCGCACCGCTCGGCGTCCACCGGATGGCTCTCGCAGTTCATTTCGAAGGTCTGATGCTCCGAGGCCGCCATGATCTGGCCAACCGTGATGGCGGCCGGGTCGGCGGCCAGGAAGTACCCACCCTTGGCCCCTCGAACGCTCTCGACGATCCCGGCCCGGCGAAGCCGGAGCAGGATCTGCTCGACATAGTCCGCTGGGAGGCGTTCGACCTCGGCAAGCTCGCGGGCTGCCACCGGGGCCACCCCGCCCCGGCCCCGTTTGGCCAAATGGATCGAGATGATGAGGCTGTATTCGGTCCAAGTCGTAATCCGCATGCCGAGAATGTAGTGCGTCCGGAGAATTCCGACCAGCCTACTCGGGGTGACGGATGATCAGCTCGCGAATCGCGACCGTATCGGCCCCCATCCGCCGTTGGATCGGGCCCCGACCCGGCACCTTCGTATGGACGTCGAGCGGGCGACCCCGGGGTACCCCGCAGACCTGGAACGCCCCGTTGGAGCCCGGCGTGATCTCCCATTGGGTTCCCTTACTGCCGATGGATACTACCCGGCCCGTCCGGGCGACGGTTTTGATGTCAGAGCTGACCGTGATCATGGCGTCGGCCAAAGCCTGACCGGTTAGGCTGTCCGTAATAATTCCGACGAGGAGGGCCCGACTAGAATCGAGTTGATCCAGGCGACAGAGCCGCCGGAGCGTGGCCACGAGGCCCGGCGTCGCGACGTCGGTCGTGTCGGTTTGGCCCCGACGAAGCTGGGCCGAAGCCCGGAGGGGGGCGAGTCCGACCAAGGGGAACCCGGGGTGCTCGACCGTAAGGAGGTAGTCCCCCGTCCCCGGGGAGACGATTCGATATCGCCCGGCCTGGTCGGTGGTATCCGCAAAGGCCCCCTGCTGGAGGCTCACCACGGCGCCGGCCAGCGGACGCGCTCGGAGCGAGTCGAACACGGTACCCACCACGGCGGTCGCCCCCGCGACCGGAGGGAGATCGGCCACGGCCCGAGCCGAACCGCCGGCTTCCCGGTAGCCGGCCACGCTATCGCGCTGCCCGACTCGAACCAGGCGGCGGCGGGTAACCGGCATCCGAATCGACCAAGCCCCGACGATCCAGCCCCCGCTCGCCAGGCGGACGAACTCGATGCGGCCTCCGATTGCCAGGGTGCCCTGAGGCCATTCGACCCCGGTATAGGTGTACTGGAGGTCGCGAAGCTCGAGGGTCTTGGCGTCCAACCACAGCACGCCGGAAATATCAGGCACCGATCGCGACGAGCTCGGTTGAAACTCGAGCCCGACTCGGAGGCTCGAATCGGGACCCGGATTGGCCGGGCGGAAGCAGTGGTCGTCCAGGAATTGCTCTGAGAGGAGGAGGTCCGCATCGGGACCGTGGAACCAGAGCCCGTCGGCACGCTCCTGGACGTAGCCGAAACGACTCAAGCTGTCGGGATCGATGCTGGCGAAAGGCCGGGCCGTGGTAGCCCGGCGGGCATCACTCGTCTCGCTAACAATCCGGCTGCGGGTATCGAGGCGGCGCTCGAAGGTCTTGACCTCGAGCTCCATCGGCCGGGCGCTGGTTATCTGCGTGCCCGTGAGGGCCTTATGGGCTTCGTCCCAGAGGCGAGCCGCCGCCGTTCCGCGCGCCTCTCCGAGCTCACACTGGGCCGGCCGAGTGCTGGCCACTACCAACTCGTTCAAGTTGAGGGGCGCCGCCTCCAGCGTCACCACGCGTTCGGGGGCCAGACCGGCTTGCAGATCAATCGGATTGCTGACGGTCCCCTGGTATCCGATGGCGTCAACCCGGAGGCGGTACCGGCCGGGCCGGGGTGCCGTCAAAGTGGCCCGGCCCCGTTCGTCGGTCAGGGTCTGGACCACCCGGGTGCCACCGAGGTCCTGCAGGGACGCGAGCGCACCCACGAGTGCCCCTCCAGCCGGCTGACCGCTGACCCGAACCGCGACAGATTGGCCGACCGCCAGGCCGGGGGCAAGGCCGAGTGACAGAAGGACCTGGAACCGGAAGCGCATCGGGTGAAACCTAGGCGCTCAACCCGGCCGGGCCTACCCGCCGCTTGGCTGCCATCCGAATGGCCACGAAGCCGAGGGCGGGGCCGACGGCCAGCAGTGGAAATGCCCAGGGCGTTGCCGGCCCACCGAGGCCGGCGACCATTTGAATGGCCGCCATGGTGAGCAAGAAACCGATCGAGGTCTGGAGAGTCAGGGCCGTCCCGACGGCGTGCGGCGGGGCCAGTTCCGTGACCAGCGCGCTATACTGGGCCGAGTCGGCGATGATGGCAACGCCCCAGACCAAGATTACGACGAGACGGAGCCACCCGGGACCGTGGAACACCAGCGCCGAGGCCACTGCGGCTGAGCCGCTGACGGCCAACGACCAGAGCACGACCCGCTCGCGGCCAACCCGGTCGGCGGCCAACCCGCCCGCGATGCAGCCGACGGCGCCCACGGCGATGCTCAAACCGGCCAGCGTGGCGACGGCCCGGGGCCCGGCGCCGGGGAGCGAGGCCGCCCAATACACGGCGACGAAACTCCAGAACGCATAGAGTTCCCACATGTGCCCGAGGTACCCCGCGGTCACCAGCCGAAGATCAGCGATCCGAAAGATCTGGCCGACCAGCCGCCAAGAGAATGGCCGGGGCGGAAACGCGAACGGACCGTCGCGATACCCGACCGAGACCACGAGTCCGGCCAGCGCAGCCGCAGCGGCCGTTGAGCCAATCACCGCGTCGAGACTCAGGCCGCCTAACGCTTCGACCCAATACGGAGAGGCCTTCCCGATGGTCAGGGCCGCGACGACCGTCCCGATGGCGAGGCCGCGCCGGTCCTTGAACCAGGTCGCCGCCATTTTCATCGCCGGCGGATAGACCCCGGCGAGGCAAAACCCCAGCAGGAAACGAGTCAGCAGGGCCGCCCCGTAGCCTCCCGCCCATAGCAGCGACACATTGGCGAGCGCGGCACCGATGGCGGCCCCCGCGACGTACCAGCGAGCCGGGATCACATCGGCCAGATTGAGTAGCGCCGCCGTTAACGTCCCAGCCACGAATCCAAGTTGCACCGTCGACGTGAGCCAAGCCACCTCGGAGCTGGTGAGGCTCCACGCGGAAGCCAATTGGTGAGCCGCCACCCCTCCGGCAAACCAGCCCGCCATGCCGAGGAGTTCGACGGCGGCGATCAGCCCCAGCATCACCCAGGGGCGGGTTCCCCCGCCCGGCGCGGTCACCGGCCTTCGACCGACGCCCGCTTCGCCACATGACGCGCCATCTGGCGCACCATCTCGGCGTTGGTGACCGGCTGCCACCCGTGCGGTTTCATCGGGCGGCCGTATTGGAAGGTGGCCTGCCCTTTCAGCGCCTTGAACGTCTCTTCCATCTTGTACACGCCAAGATTGAGGAAGTAATTATCCATGTCGCCAACCCAGACGGTGATTTTGCCGTTCAGGTCCTTCCCGATCCTCGACCAATTCTGCTTGAGGTAGTGGTTGAGATCGTAGCCATTGTCCCGCCAATATGCGGCGACCGATTTGTCGATCGTTCCGGTGACCCGATCGAACAGGGGCTTCGGATATCCGTCATCTCCGACGGGTCCATAGGTCGCATCATAGGCCTCCAGCTGCTGCCCGCCCCGGACCCGGCTCCCGAGGACCCGCTCGAGCTGGGCCATTTGCCGGACCGTGGTTTGCGGCTGGCCGTCCTCGGCCCGGCTCAAGAACCGGTCGTGCATCAACCATTGGTTGGGACCGGCATTGGGCATGAAGGCATTGGTGTCGGCATAGTTGTCAATCATCTGGTTCCGAGAGAAATCGACCCCATCCGGATAGAGCGACCAGGTGCCGCCGAAAAACTTCGGTTGCTGAATTTGGAGGGCAAGCGCTTCCCAGCCTCCGGTTGACCCCCCGGTGAGCAGCCTGGCGTACGACTTCGGAATCAGCCGGAACTTCTCCTCGAGATACGGAATCAGTTCCTGAATCAAGGCATCCTGATAGGGGCCGGTATTGGCCGAGTTCACCGCGTACGAGTCATCGTAGTACGGGGTGGGGTGCTGGAAGGTGATGGCCACCATCTTCGGGAACGCCGGGCTGCTCCACGATTGAGCGAACTCGTACCCCGGCTCGCGGGCCGAGCGGACGGTGCGGGCCGAGCGCGCCTCGGCTGTTTCGGGTTTGCCATCCGGATTGAAGCCGAAGGGGGCGCCCTCCCCGAAGTGGCCCTGGATGTAGATCGCTGGATAACGGGTGGTCGGGTTGTCCTCCCACCCCTTCGGAAGCAGGACCGTGGCGCCGAGGTACACCGGTTTGCCCCACCAGGCCGACAGGAGCGGGCTCTGGATCTTGATGCGCTTGACCCAGCGGGTGTCGGCCAGGGTTTCGACCGGCGGCAGCACTTTGGTGAGCGTCATGGTGAGATGGGATCCATTCGGATCCCAGGTCACAGACTGGACGTCGCTCACCAAATTGCCCGGGGTCCGGTTCCATTGGCGGCCCTCCCATTGGTCCCACGGCACCCAAATCGTCTTCCCGTGCTTGGGCGTGACCTTGGTATAGACGACCATCAGGCCCTGGACGAAGTAGCTGCCGGCCGGGATGTCGCGGAGGCTTTTGGTCGGAAAGCCTAACGTGGCCGCGTCGATGACCGCGGGCTGGCCGGCCTCGAGCTCACTCACGTCGACGCCAAAGAATGGGACCCCGCCGGCGTACGAGCCCGCCTGGAGCCGCGGCTCTCGCGAGTTGTCGCGAGTGAAGATGACGAACGCCCGTCCAGTGATGGGCGTGCTGCCGACGCCCCGGCCGACCACGACGTCGACCCGCTGCGCGGCGAGCGAAGTCCCCGCGCCGACGAGCAGCGCGATCGCCGCCCCGCATCCTCTCACGGTCCGCATCAGCCACCTCCAGGCAAAGGTTTTCCACCCGGGACGCCAAGTTCGGTCATCGCCCGGAGGTCGAGGGTGTCCTCGAGTTCGGTTCCGGTCAGGATCCCCTTCTTGGCAACCAGGTCCCTGACCGTCAAGCCCGCCGCGATCGCCTCCTTGGCGAGCTTGGCGGACTCAGTGTAGCCGATTCTCGGGGCCAGCGCCGTCACCAGCGCCGGGCTTCGTTCCAGCCAATACGCGCACTGGCGCTCGTCCGCCTCGGTGCCCCGGATGCAGGCCACGTCGAACTGACGGGACGCGTTCGCCAGGATGATCATGGCGAGCACGATGTTGTGGGTGATGACGGGCATCATCACGTTGAGCTCGAGTTGGCCGGCCTCCGCCGCCAACGCGACCGTGGTATCGAAGCCCAGCACCTGATAGCACACCTGATTGACCATCTCGGCGATCGACGGGTTGACCTTCCCGGGCATGATACTCGACCCGGGCTGAACTTCGGGAAGGCGGATCTCCGCGAGCCCGGTCCGGGGTCCCGATGCCAGTAGCCTGATATCGTTGGCGATCTTGTTCAGATCGAGCGTATACGCCCGGATCGCCCCGCTGAAGGTGGCGATGTCGCCCATCGATTGCATCAACTGGATCCGGTCGTCACCGACTTCGAGATCGAGGCCGGTCAACCGCCGCAGATTCGCCACCATCAGGGCCGGATACTCCACCTCGGCGTTCAAGCCGGTGCCAACGGCCGTCCCCCCGATGGGCATGGGCCGAAGCCACCGGGCCGCCTCGATGAGTTTGTCGCGGTGGCGGGCAATGGTGTGTCCGTAGGCCGTGAATTCCTGCCCGAGGCGAATCGGGGTCGCGTCTTGGAGGTGGGTACGTCCCGACTTCAGGACATGGTCGAACTCGCGGCCTTTGCCCAAGCAGGCCTCAGCCAGCCCTGTCATGGCTTCGAGCAGCGCGGGCAGCATCGCAAGGGTGGCGAGACGCATGGCCGTAGGAATCACATCGTTGGTGCTCTGGGCCATGTTGACGTGGTCATTCGGATGAACCGGTGCGTAGGATCCCCGCGAAGCACCCAAGAGTTCGTTGGCCCGGTTGGCGAGGACCTCGTTACAGTTCATGTTGTGAGAGGTGCCTGCGCCGGCCTGATACACGTCGACGACGAACTGGTCGCGATGGCGGCCGGCGAGGACTTCGTCGGCCGCCGCGATGATGGCATCGGCCAGCTTGGGATCCAGGCGCCCGGTTCGCCGGTGGGTTTCCGCCGCGGCGCGCTTGACCCAGATGACGGCATCGATGAAGGCCGGCAGCGGCCGTAGACCGGAAATCGGGAAGTTCTCGACCGCCCGAACCGTTTGGATCCCAAACAGGGCGTCGACCGGGACCGGCTTCTCGCCGAGCGGGTCTTTTTCGATCCGATATGACATAACGGTGGCCACAGTTCGCAAAAGGGAGATGACCGTGTCAGTCTACTTAATCGATCCGGTGGCCCACGCCACGTTTTCAGCGGCGAACGGAACCAAGGCCGACTTGGCCCGCGGCGACTGCCTGTTCCTCGGCCTCAACTGCTTCGAGCCGGGACAGCACCAACGTGTCCACCGCCACGACCGCGCCGACAAATTCTATCTGATTGTCTCGGGAAAGGCGAGAATGGCCGTCGGTGAGGACGTGTTCGAGGCCGGTCCCGGCTCCCTGGTCTGGGCCCCCGCTGGAGTGCCGCACGGCGTCCTCGAGGTCCATGAGCACACGGTCATGATCGTGGGGCTTTCCCCGCCGCCGGGGTGACCGCCTAACCGTCGTGGGCGGATTGGCGCCGTCCCGTGACGCCGCCTTGACACGGCGGTGGCCGGTTCGAATCGTTAGGTGGCGATCATGGAACGTCTCGCACGCGGAGCGCTCCTGGTGGCCGATCCGACCCGGCTCAACCCAGTCGATCGATGGATGGGTTTCGCCAATCTGGCATTTCTGGCGTCCGAGCACGCCAAGGGTGGCGTGCGGCCGAAGCCGGGGCGGGAGATCCGACCGGGGGAGCCCGGCGGAGACAACGAGGGACGGGGTCGTTTGCAGCGCGAGGCGTCTGGTCATGAGATACAAGCCTAACGTGCCACCACCGCCATTTGGTCACGGGAAGGTGCCTAACAGGTCACACGCCCGCCAAGAACGGATTACCTCGCCGCTCGGCCCCAACGGTCGTCGCCGGGCCATGGCCGGAATAGACGACCGTGTCGTCCGGCAGCACCAGCACCTCGTCCCGGATGCTCTGGATCAGGCGCTCGAAGCTCCCGCCCGGCAAATCCGTCCGCCCGATCGACCCCTGAAACAGGACATCGCCCCCGATGACCAACCCGTCCGCCACAAAGCAAACACTGCCGGGAGAGTGTCCCGGCGTGTGGCGGACCGCGAACCGGGTTCGACCGAGGGTGACCGTGCCGCCATGGGCGAGATCCCGATCGGGCGGCGGCGGCGGCCCGACCGTCATGCCGAACCAACGAGCCTGTTCGGGCAGCCCCTCGTAGAGCGGCCGGTCAAGGGGATGGAGAAACACCGGAGCACCAGTAGCCTCTTTGACGGCACCGACGCCGGACACGTGATCGATGTGGCCGTGGGTCAGCCAGATTTCCCGAATGGTGATCCGGTGGCGGGCGGCAGTTTCCAGAAAGAGCGCGGGCTCCTCGCCCGGATCCACGATGACACCCTCGGTCGATCCGGCCTCCGCGAGGAGGTAGCAATTCTCCGCAAACTGGCCGTTGAGGATCGGAATGACCCGGACGGCTGGCGCGGTCATCCCAGGACACTCCGCGATTTGAGCCCAGTCAAATATTTCTCGACCGCGATCGCCGCGGTGGTTGCGTCGCCGACGGCCGTGGTGACCTGACGGGTCAACTGGACCCGGAGATCACCGGCGGCAAACAGGCCTGGAATCGAGGTCATCATCCGGTCGTCGGTGATGAGGTAGCCGGTCGAGTCATGGTCGACGTGTTCCTTGACCAGGCCGCTGTTCGGCGTGAAGCCGATAAAGACGAAGCATCCGGTTACCGCCAGGTCCGACGAGGCGCCGGTGACGGTGTTTTCGAGATTGATGCGCTTCAGGCCCGAGGGCTCGCCCACCATCGAGAGCACCTTCGTGTTCCAGACCGGCTCGATCTTCGGATTCCTCAAGGCCCGTTCCTGAACCAGCTTGGAGGCTCGGAACTCGGCCCGCCGGTGGATGATGTAGACCTTGGCCGCGTAGCGGGTCAGATAATCGGCTTCCTCCACCGCCGCATCGCCACCCCCGACCACAGCAATCGTCTCGCCCTTGAAGAAGGCCCCGTCACAGACCGCGCAGTAGGACACGCCGCGGCCGGCGAACTCGACTTCGCCCGGCACGTCGAGCTTGGTCGGAGTGCCGCCGGCCGTCAAGATGACCGTGGTGCCCCGGAATTCGGTGCCGGAACTCGTGGCCACCCGAAAGGTGCCGTCGGGTTCCCGGAAAATGCCTTCCACGTTCTCGGTCAGAATCTTGGCCCCGAATTTCTCGGCATGGGCGGCCATCCTGGCGGCGAGCTCCGGCCCCAAAATCGACTCGAACCCCGGGTAGTCTTCGATCTTCTCGGTATTGAGCAACTCGCCGCCTGGGATGCCCCGCTCCAACACCACGGCGTCGAGCATGCCACGGCCGGCGTACATCCCGGCACAGAGCCCGGCGGGGCCGGCCCCGATGATGATTACATCGTGTTTCGTCATTGACCGTCCCAAATGAGCCGCCCAAGCGACCATGGTAGTCGTGGAGCGGACTCAAATATAAGACCTCGGGCGGGGGATACCGCTACGGTCGCGACCCCGACAGTCCAGGCGCCACCTCAGACCGAGCGAGCCTCGGTTCCAGACGGGAGACTTCCCGGTAGCAGGCGTCCAGCCGGTCAAGCTCCCGATCCCACGATAGTCGAGTGGCGGTTTGGCGCGAGCCGGCCGACATGGAGGAATACGAAGGAGTCCTTGGCCCCAAGACTCCCGCGAAGCTCGGCCGATCGTTTGGCGGGATGAAACCGGTCGGCGTCGACGCCGCAGCCCCAGACGATGGCACGGTCGATGCCGCGATCGAGCAATTCGGCCCGGGTCGCCATCGACGGCGTGAGCGTCCGCGCGGCCCGGCGATGGAATCGGGTCAGATACCGGGTCATGGCCCCCTGGAGCCGAGGCACCCCATAGGACGCCATGTACCGTCCGAAGTCGGTGTGGTACGACGTGACGATCGGCACCCCGATCTTCCGGGCAACCCACTGCCCGAGACGGCCCCCGACGAACTCCGTGGCGCAGTGGACCACGTCGGGGGCGAAGCGACGGGCCGTTTCCAAGGCCCTGATCCAGGCGGGGGCCATCACGCGAATTTCGGGATATTTCGGGAACGCCCAGCTGGCCGGGGCCAGGAGCACTTCCGGTCGGGTGCCACCGAAGACGTCGGCGCCGGCCGGATATCTCGGGGCGACGACCCCGACCTCCCATCCCCGGGCTTCGAGCCCCCGGACCGACAACTCGGTAACCACGGAGACCCCGTTGACCTGAGGCGGATAGGTATCGGTGAAGTAGAGGGCTCGCATATCGTAGCATCGCCGGGTTTCATCACAGAGGCGTCAGGCTTCTGTCACGATCTCACGACGACGACCCGTGACGGTTCCGAGACACAACCGTTAGGTATACCTAACCCCTTACCGCGATCGTCATGCACTTGCCACCCTCTCGGAGCGACCGCATGACTCCAGCTGGCCTGCTGTCCCGGCTCGACGCCCGCGATCGAACCCTCTTCCTTCGGTGGGCCTTGCCGGGCGACGCCTCCGGGCTTCACCGCCGGTGCTGGATCGCCGTCACCGCGCTGGGCAGCGCCGGGGTCACCCTCGGTGCCGTGATCCTGCCCTTCCTCCTGGCCCCATGGCCCCGGGCCATCACGGCCCAAGCCGCCCTGGCGCTGGTGGGGTCGCACGTCGTCATTCAGTTGATCAAACGGATGGTGGGCCGGGAACGCCCCTCAGAACGGATCGGGGCCCGATCGATGATCGCCAACCCAGACCGCTTCTCATTTCCGTCAGGCCACTCCGCTTCAAGCCTGGCGATCGCTCTGAGCTATGCTATCGCCTTTCCCCAGTTGGCGGTCCCGCTGGTTGGACTTGGCCTGCTGGTCGGCATGAGCCGGGTGGTCCTCGGCGTCCACTACCCGGGCGATGTCTTGGCGGGGCAGACCATTACCGCTCTCATAGTACTCGCCCTGCATTGGTAACCCGCAGCATGCCCACCGCTCCGTGACAGGCCGAGACCGTGGCCATGACGAGATCGGCGCCCCGGCCGACCGCTTCGCCTAACAACGTCCGGGCTTCCCGGGCCTCGGCCACATCGAACATCCCGACTCCGAACGCCCGGTGCCGGGTCACGAACAACGCCGGGCCGGCGGTCGGACGGTCGCGGTCGAGCCGGGCCACGTAGGCCGCCAGGGCGTCTTTCATTTCCCAGGTCCGGGGGCCTCGGATCACGGGACAGCGGTGGGGCTCGATGCAATGGGTCGGACAGAGCCAGTCGGCGAAGGACACATACCGGGTGCCATCGGGTGCCAGCACGTCGTAGGGCGTGCCGAGCGGCCGGTCGACCGCCACCGCCTCGGCGACGGAGCCGGGCCAGTGACGCCCGGTCAGCCGCTGAAGCCAGTGGGCCATGAGGTGAGGCATCAGCGGCGACGGTACGATGGCGTCATCAGGCGACCCGTCCGGGGGCGGTTCCCGATTCAGAAACTCGTCGAGAAACGAATTCCACTCGGCGCCGGTCAGGGAGAAATCGGCCGGGAGCGGCCCACTGCGAACAGCCTGGCAGGCCGGGTCACGATCGACGAGGATCACCCGTCGAAAGGTGATCTTGCCGCGGGTCCTGGCTTCGGCCAGTTGCCCGGCGTAGAACGACCCGTAGCAGCCCCCGCCGATGACCACGACGTCGCGAAAATCGGTTCGGGGTGTCATGCCCGAGGCGCGACCGGCATCCGTTCCGCGGCCAGCCGCTCGATTGCCTCGACCCAAGCCATCGGGACTCGCTCGCCGCCGACCACGCTATGGGACGGGCTGACCGCGGGCTCGCCATGGGAGTCACTTCCCCCAGTTTTCAGCAGCCCCAGCAGATCGGCCGCCCGCTCCAACTCGGCCCGGACCGGGCCGCTTTGGCTCGGGTGGCGGACTTCAACCGCGTCGAGTCCCTGCTCCCGAAAACTCGAGAGCATGGACCGGCTACCGCGATCCCGAAGATGGGCCGCGGACGAAACCCCGCCGACTCGACGAATCAACCCGGTGATCTCGGCCAACTCGGGCAGGACCTTGGGCACGTACGCGGGGCGACCCCGCCCGAGGAACCGATCGAAGGCCTCGTCGAAGGTCCGGACGATCTTCCGCTCCATCAAGACCCGGGCAACGTGGGGTCGCCCAATCGGGGCCCCGGCGGCGGCTCGCTCGACATCCTCCACCGCGACGGGAAAGCCGATCCGCCGAATCGCCTCGACCATGGCGACACCACGATCGGCGCGTCCCGACCGCATCCGGTCGAGAGTCTCGATCAACTCCGGGTGCCGATCCGGGAGGCAATAGCCGAGCAAATGCATCTCGCCCCACTCGACTTTGACCGAGAACTCGCACCCGGCAACGACCTTGACGCCAAGCTCGGCGCCGGCCGATCGGGCCTCGGCCACCCCGGCGACGGTGTCATGATCGGTCAGCGCCATCGCCGCCAAGCCGGCGGCGGCCGCAAGACGAACGACCTCCGACGGCGGCAACGCTCCGTCGGAGGCCGTGCTGTGGAGATGCAGATCTGCGGTCTGGTTCAGCGGTGGTATCCGAGTTCTACCGAGGTCCACGACGGCTGCGAACGAGCCAACAGATCGACCAGTTGGGTGTCGGTCAATTCGGCGAGCGACGACTCCCGGGCCTTGGTGCCCGCCGGGGAATAGCGGGCCACTCGCTGCTCATCGGTGCCGACCCGGCTGAAGCAAACCGTGAACTCATCCTTCGCGTACTGGGTCCGGCGGCCGGTGGTGGTCACCGCCCACGTGGCGTCCGCCGTCGCAATCTGTCGTGGCATCAGTATCGGCTCCAAATCCTCAGGCGTTGTCAGGGAATTCGTGGAGAGCTTTCTTGACGTCGGCCAAGAACCGATCGGCCGTTGCCCCGTCCACCACCCGATGGTCGAACGACATCGCCAAAATGCCCTTGGTTCGGATCGCAATCGAGTCGGTCCCATCGGCCGCGGTGATCACCGCCGGCTGCTTCTCGATGGCCCCGACGGCGAGAATAGCCGATTGCGGCTGGTTGATGATCGGCAAGCCGACGATCGTCCCAAACCCGCCAGGGTTGGTGATCGTGAAGGTGCCCTTTTGGACCTCATCGGGCGACAGCTTCTTGGCCCGGGCCCGGTCGGCGAGGTCGCCAATCGAATGCGCCAGACCGAACAGGTTGAGCTCGTCCGCGCGCCGAACCACCGGCACGATCAGCCCCCAATCCAGTGCCACGGCAATGCCGAGGTTCACCTCGCGGCGAAGGACCGTGGCCTCGCCCATGACGGCCGAATTGACGACGGGGTGCTTCCGCAGGCATTCCACCACGGCCTTGGCGATGAAGGCCAGGAACGTCAGATTGACGCCCCGCTCGGTGAACTCGGCCTTTCGCTGGGCGCGGATTTTGGCAATCCGGGTGTAATCGATTTCAATCAAACTGCTGACATGAGGCGAGACCCGTCGCGACATGATCATGTGGTCGGCGGTCAACTTTCGAATCCGTGACCATGGTTCGACCTGGTCGCCTTCCCACGGCTCGACGACCGGGCCCGGAATGACGTGGATCCCGGCCGGGAGGCCCGCACGCGGAGCGATCGGAGCGGCCGGCGCCTGGTCGAGGTAACTCAACACGTCGTTCTTGGTGACCCGGCCCGCCAATCCACTTCCAGCGATCGCGGTGAGATCCAGGCCGTGTTCCGCCACCATTTTTCGGACGACCGGCGTGGACTTCCGACGGAGGCGCTCCTCCATCGTTTCTGCCCCGCCGGCGGGCGCCGGGGTCGGCGCCGGCACGGGGGCCGGTTTCTGGGCAGCCAGTGGCGCGGCTGCCGGCTTCGGGGCTTGGGGCGCGGCGGTCGGGCTGGTGGAGGCGGCCACGGGCACGACCGCTCCGGCCTCGGTCTCGATCCTGGCAACCAAGGTCTGGATCGGAACCGTCTGGCCCTCGTTCACCAGAATCTCAACGAGAATCCCCGCGTTCGAGGCCGGAATTTCGGCATCGACTTTGTCGGTCGAAATCTCAAACATCGGTTCGTCCCGCTTGACGGGATCGCCGAGCTTCTTGAGCCACTTCGAAAGCGTGCCCTCGGTGATGGATTCGCCCATTTGGGGCATTAACACATCGATACGTGCCATTGCGGTCTCCTAGTACCCCACCATCCAGCGTGCGGCCTTGACGATGTCGTCGGTTTGGGGCAGCACAAAATCTTCGAGCGTCGGGGCGTAGGGCAGCGGCACATCGTGCGCGCACACCCGACGAACCGGCGCATCCAACCATTCGAAACACTGCTCATTGATCCGAGCCGATAGCTCGCCAGCCATCCCGCCGGTCCGGGTGTCTTCATGGACAATCAAAACCCGGTTCGTCTTTTTGACACTCGCCATGATCGCGGCGTCGTCGATCGGCAGCAAGGTTCGGAGATCGATCACCTCCACCGACACCCCTTCGTTGCTCAGCTGATCCGCCGCTTCGAGTGCCTTGTGCACCATGGCCGAATAGGTCACAACGGTCAGGTGCTTCCCCTCCCGCGCCACGCGGGCCTTGCCGATGGGCGTCAGAATCTCCTCACCCGCCGGAAGATCCTCCTTAATCCGGCGGTAAAGATACTTGTGCTCGAAGTAGAGCACCGGATCATCGTCCCGAATAGCCGCTTTGATCAGCCCCTTGGCGTCCCGCACGGTGGCGGGCGCGACGATCTTCAGGCCGGGGGTGTGCAGGTAGGCTGCTTCCGGATTCTGGGAGTGGAACGGGCCCCCGCGAACATAGCCACCCGACGGGCCGCGGATCACCATCGGCGTCTGGAGATCCGCCCGATACCGCGCGGTCGCAACGTAATTGGTCAGGATGGAATAGGCGCACGACATGAAGTCGATGAACTGCATTTCGCAGACCGGCCGAAGCCCCATGTGCGCTGCACCAGCCGCCGCGCCGACAATCGCGGTTTCGGAAATCGGGGCATCCACGACCCGGTCCGCTCCAAACCGCTCCTGGAGCCCCTCGGTCACCTTGAACGCTCCCCCAAAAAAGCCGATGTCCTGTCCAATCAAGAAGACCCGCTCGTCACGGTCCATCTCTTCGCGGAGGCCGTCACGAATCGCCTCGAGATAGGTTACCAGCGCCATCTCAGAGCCTCCGGTACCATTCGAGCGGGACGGCCGGTTCCGACGCCAAGACGCCGATCAGCGCCGAGGCCGGCTCCGGGAGCGGTTCGTCTTCGCAGAGCATCACCGCGCTGTCAATTTCGGCGGTCACCCGTTGATCGAGGGCGGTAAGATCGGCGGTCGACGCCCACCCCTGTTCGGTCAGCCGGCGCAGGTACCGATCGATCGGATCGCGGGCCTCCCAGGCCTCGATCTCTTCCTTCGGGACATAGGATTGATTGTCATGCTCGGCGTGGCCTTTGCGCCGCCAGGTGATCAACTCCACCAACGTGACGCCGCCGCCCGCCCGAGCGCGGTCGACCGCCCGACGGGTCGTTTCGTACACCGCCAGGATGTCGTTCCCATCAGCCTGTTCGCCAGCCACCCCGTAGCCGGCCGCCTTCTCGACCAGAAACTGAACCGCCGTTTGCTTCCGCATTGGCGTCGAGTAGGCATACCCGTTGTTTTCGCAGATGATGACCAAGGGCAGCCGCTGCACGGCGGCGAAATTGATTCCTTCGTGAAAGGCACCGGTGCTCATGGCGCCGTCGCCGACGTAGACCATGCCGACCCGGGGTTGCCGCCGCATCTTGAACGACATCGTGACGCCGCACATGACCGGCACCATGTCGCCCAGGTGGGAGGTCTGGCCCAAGAATCCGCGGTCGAGGTCGTTGAAGTGAATATTCAACTCGCGGCCGCGAGTCGGGCTTTCGGCCTTAGCCATGTATTGGCGGAGGACTTCAAGCGGTGTCGCACCCTGCACCAGCATCGAGCCCAAGTTGCGGATCAGCGGCGATAGGATGTCGCCCTTGGACCGATCGAGGGCAAAGGCACTCCCCACGGAATCGGCTTCTTGACCCAGCGAACGAAAGAGGCCGCCGACGACCTTAGTTTGCCGGTAGAGCGCCGCCAATTTTTCTTCGAGCGATCGGGTCAGCCGCATCCAGTAGTAGAGTTCATGGAGCGCTGCCCGGGTCAGGCCGGCCGGAATCTCGGCCATCAGGATCTAATACGCTCCGCGAACCACGTGACGATCATCCGCCATCGTGTGAACCACCGAGAGAAACCGCTTGGCGAACTTGTCTAGTTCACTCTCGCCCGGCTGGTTGGTGTCGACGGTTACCAAGGTATAGTGACCGCCCTCGGCCTGGACGGTGACGCCGACCTGCCCGATGGCGCTGGAGAACCTCCGGGCGCGGGCGCCTTCCTCGATCGGGCTCATCCGGGCCCCAAAGTAGGACGCGGCCGACGCCATGGCCTGGTCCGGCGACACCGAGGTCCGATGAAAGTATTTCATGGCGGCCCCGCTCAGTCCTTGCCGTAGTCGTAGTATTCGACGCCGAGGTGGGTAATCTGGTCCTCACCCATCAGGAACCGCAGGGTGTTCTTGAGCTTGGTCTGCTGAATGAACAGGTCGTGCTCCGGATACAGGCCGGGCGCCACCTGCGGGCTCTTGAAGTAGAACGAAAGCCATTCCTGGACTCCGCTCATCTGCGCTCGCTGCGCCAAATCAAAGAACAGCGCCAAATCGAGAACCAGGGGCGCCGCGAGAATCGAGTCTCGGCAGAGGAAATCGACTTTGATCTGCATCGGATAGCCAAGCCATCCGAAGATGTCGATGTTGTCCCAGCCTTCTTTGTTGTCGCCCCGGGGAGGATAGTAGTTGATCCGGACCTTGTGGTAGAGCTTGCCGTAGAGATGCGGGTACATCTCCGGCTGCAGGATGTGTTCGAGCACGCCGAGCTTGGATTCTTCTTTGGTCTTGAAGCTCTCCGGATCGTCGAGAACCTCGCCGTCGCGGTTGCCGAGGATGTTGGTCGAATACCAGCCGGCCACGCCAAGCATCCGGGCCTTGAACATCGGGGCGAGCACGGTCTTGAGCATGGTCTGGCCGGTCTTGAAGTCCTTGCCGCCGATGGCCACGTTCCGCTTCGTTGCCAGTTCTTCAATTGCCGGGAAATCGCAGGTCAGGTTCGGAGCGCCGTTGGCGAACGGCACGCCCTCCATCATGGCCGCGTAGGCGTAGAGCATGGACGGGGCGATGGTCGGATCGTTGGCATCGATGGCCTTCTCGAACGCGTCGACCGACCGATGCTGCGGCCCGGGGACGATGAAGATCTCGGTCGAGGCGCACCACACCATCACCAGCCGGGCCACCCCGTGCTTGGCCTTGAAGTCCTGGATGTCCTTCCGCAGCGCATCGGCTTGCTGCCGCTTGGTGCCGGGTTTGACGTTGGTGCCCTGCAATCGCTTCACGTAGTGCTGATCGAACGCGGCCGGCATCGGCTTGATGGTCTTCAGAAAGTCCGCAATCGGCTCGACATGTTCGTGCTTGTCGAGCACGCCGCAGTGGAGACACGACTGATAGCAATCGTCCGGCACCGGGTCCCAGGCCCCGAACACCAAGTCATCCAGCCGGGCGAGTGGAACGAAGTCCTTGATCAGCGGCGCCCGCTTGTCGGTCCGCTTGCCGAGACGAATCGTCGCGAGCTGGGTCAGGGCGCCGGTCGGCTGGGCCCGGCCCCGCCGGACATTCTCGACCCCGGCAATGAACGTCGACGCGACGGCGCCGAGACCGACGACGAGCACGCCGAGTTTGCCTTCGGCCGGAGCAATCGGGCGGGGAGTTGTCTGTGCCACAGGTGTCCTTTCATGGGTTACTTCGGGCCCGGAGTTCCCTCCGTGACCTGGTATACGTAGACGAAACGCTGCACCACGGTGATAGTCGACAGAATCGCGAGCACCACGGTCAATCCCTGCAGGACGATCCCGTTCGGCCCGGCCCCGACGATGAGGGACGGCACCCCGATCATGATCATCCGTTCCGCCCGCTGGACGATCCCGACCTTGCAATCGAGGCCCAGCCCCTCCGCTCGGGCCCGGGCATACGACACCAGCAACGAGCTCAGGATCGCGATCATGCAGACGACCGCCGTCTCGATCCGGAGTGCCACGCCGGGCGCCTTCAGCAGATAGGCGGCGATCCCGATGAAGGTCGCCCCATCACCGACGCGGTCGAGCGTGGAGTCGTAGAAGGCACCGAACTTCGAGACCAACCCGCCTCGGCGCGCGACTTGGCCGTCGAACGTGTCGACGACGCCCGACGCAAGGAGCAGGGCCCCGCCGGTCCGAATCCAGCCAAACCCAAACGCCACCGCCGAGACGGCCACCAGCAATGCGCCAAGGGTGGTCAACGTGTTCGGTCGGACTTGGCGCTTGAGGAGCCAGGTGACCACCGGTTCCGTCAAGCCCATGTAGGCTCGTTCGAGGGACTTGGTGACCAGTTTCACGAGCCTCCGTCTACCCCGTCCACCACCGTAAGGCCCAATGGCTACAACGACTTACCAGCCCGAAAGATTAACCGCCCGACCATCGGATCGCAATTCGGCGCCCCGAGCCTACCGGTACAACAGGAACGGCCTCACCCGGTGACCGAACCGTTCCAGTTCGGCCTGCCAGCTCGCCAGGATGGCCCCCACCGGACGCTTGGCCTCCAGGTTGGCTCGAAGTGCGGCAGTGCCGGCCAGCCGGTCGAACGATTTGGGCAGGAAGCCGATCTGGTCGGGGTGGACCGCGATCACCGCTTCGAGGACGACGAGAGCCGTCCGAATCGGGTCGTAGGTTCGGTGGTCGGTCATGATAAACCGGATGCCCGCGACCAACCGGCCGGGGTGTTTCCCATCGCCGGGGTTCACAGGAGTGAAGGTCGTCGGCTCGAACCGAACTCCCTTGAGCTTGGCCCGCCGAACCAGGGTCAGGACCCGGGTGGTGTCGAGCCACGGGGCGCCGATTTGGCGGAAGCCAGCATCGGTGCCGCGCCCGACCGACAAGGCGGTTCCTTCAAAGAGACAGGTGCCCGGATAGTGAAACAGACTCTCGAGGGATTGGAGATTCGGACTGGGCGCGAGGAATGGGAGGCCGGTGGCCGTGGCATCGGCGTTCCTCCGCCAGCCACCAGCCGGGACGACGGTCAGCCTGGTGCCGATCCCGAGATCGGCGTTGGCGAGCCGGGCCTGTTCGCCGAGGGTCATCCCATGGCGGATCGGGACTTCGAGACTCCCAACGAACGAGCGCAAGGCGGGGTCGAGCACCGGCCCCTGCACCGTCCCTCCAATCGGGTTCGGCCGATCGAGGACCACGACCGGCTTGCCCGCGGCCGCCGCCGCCCGCATGACCTCAATCGTGGTGGAGATGTAGGTGTAGTGGCGGGCCCCCACGTCAGGCAGGTCGATCACGATCAGGTCGACCCCCTGGAGCATTTCGGCCGTGGGCGAGGAGGTTTTTCCGTAGAGGCTATAGATTGGTAAGCCGGTGGCCGAATCGACCGAGAACGCCACGGATTCCCCGGGATCGGCGGTCCCCTGGAATCCGTGCTCCGGACTGAACAACGCGACGAGCGTGACACCCGCTTGCCGAAGGCGTTCGACCGCGTGGATGCCGGCCCGATCGACGCCCGCGTGATTGGTCACGAGCCCGATCCGGCGTCCGGCCACGACGTGCAGACTGTCGGTCAGCAAGACATCCAGACCCGGCCGAACCGGCGGGCGTCCCCTCTGGGGCCCCCCGACCAGCCCCAGCACAAGGACCGCGACATTCCAGTGACCCGTCATCTCCGTCGTCTCACGTTAGGCGTTGCCGGGCTGTTGGCGGTCGCCGAGGTCCTCGCCGCGCAGATTACGCCGTCCGCTTCGGCGCGGGCCCGGATCAAGCGAATGCCGCTCAAGGACCAAGTTGCCCAGCTGGTCATGCCCTGGCTGCTTGGCAACTACGTCGGCTTCGATGCCCCGGGCCTGGCCCAGGCCCGGGGCTGGATCGACTCGCTCCACGTCGGGGGCATCATCATCTCCATCGGGTCTCCGGTCGACGTGGCGGCCAAGCTCAACTTCCTCCAGCACCGTTCCCGGCTGCCGCTCCTGATTGCGGCCGATCTCGAAAGCGGGGCCGCCTACCGGTTTTTCGGGGCCACGGCCTTCCCCACCAATATGGGGATAGGAGCAACCGGGCGGGAGGAGGACGCCTATCAACTGGGGCGGATTACCGGGCTCGAAGGCCGGGCCTTGGGCGTCCATCTCAACTTCGCGCCGGTTGCCGACATCAACAACAACCCGGCCAACCCGATCATCAACACCCGCTCGTTCGGGAGCGACCCCGCGGCCGTTGCCCGATTGGTGGCTGCGGCCATCCGGGGGACCAAATCGACCGGGATGCTCGCAACCGCAAAGCACTTTCCCGGTCACGGGGATACGGACACCGATTCTCACATTGCGCTCAGTTCCGTCCGAGGCGACTGGCGTCACCTCAACTCGGTCGAACTGGTGCCCTTTCGGGCCGCCGTTCGCGCCGGCGTCGACGCCATCATGTCCGCGCACTTGGCCCTCCCGGGGTTTGACGCGGACTCGACCCGCCCCGCGACGCTCTCGCCCGCGGTCCTCACCGGGGTGCTCCGGGATTCACTCGGATTCAAGGGCCTCGTCGTCACCGACGCGCTGGATATGGGCGCTCTCGTGACCCGGTACGGCGGCGGCGAAGCGGCGGTCCTGGCCTTCGAGGCCGGCACCGACTTGCTCCTGATGCCGGCGAACCCGCGCGAGGCCCTCGAGGCCATCACCGCCGCGGTCACCTCGGGGCGGATCCCGCGGGCCCGGCTGGCCCATTCCGTCCTCAAGATCCTGACCCTGAAAGAGCGGCTCGGGCTCTTCAAGCGGCGGACGGTGTCCCTCGATCGGATCGGCCGGGTGGTGGCCCAGCGGGCTTTCATGGACACAGCGCGTTCGATTACGTCCCGATCATTGGTGTTGGTGCGGGACAGCGGCGGGGTGGTTGCCAAGGTTCGACGCGGCGTGAGCGAGCTGGCCATCGTCACCTATGGCGACCCCGACTGGACGACTGCCCTCCCGCGGCGGCTGACCCGGCGGGCAGCCCGGACGGTGAGCTTTCGGCTCTACCCGACCAGCGGGCCCGCCAGCTATGACTCCGCCCGCGGGGTGCTGACCGGGGCGGAAACCGCCCTGTTCTCGGTGGCGGTGCGGGTGGCCTCGGGCACCGGAACGATCGCGATGCCCGCGGCGTTAGGCGACTTGATCGAGACCACCGCCCGAGTGCAACCCACGATTCTGGTGTCGTTCGGGTCGCCCTACCTGCTGGGGCAGGCGCCGAGCCCCGCGGCCTATCTCCTGGCCTGGACGGCCAACGCCGCCACCGAGGAGGCCGTCGCGAACGCGCTGTCGGGCGCCGCGATCACCGGCCGCCTCCCCATCGAGCTCCCGCCCCGATACCGGATCGGCGACGGCCTCATCCTGCCCGCCACGACTCGGTTCGATGCCAACCCGGTTCGCTAGATCGATCGGGGTGGCGGCGGCGCTGTTCCTCGCCGCCTGTCGGAGCCAATTGACGCCGGTGCCGAGTTGCGGCCCCGTTCCCTGCCGATTCGAGGCCCTCGCCCGAGCCGTCGACTCGGCGGTGCAGCATGGCGCGGCCCCGGGGGCGGTGGTAGCCGTCTCGGTCCGGGGCCAGCGATTTCTCCACGCTACCGGACAGATCGGTTTCGAGGAATCCGCCCCGGTCACCCGACGGACGGTGTATGATCTGGCCTCGCTCACCAAGGTCATCGCCCTGACCACCCTCACGATGATGGCCGTCGACCAGGGGCTCTTCCGTCTCGACGACTCCGTCAGCCGCTATCTGCCCGCCTTTGGCGGAGGCACCAAATCCGGCGTCACCATCCGCCACCTCCTGACCCATTCCAGCGGTTTGCCGGCTCACCGCCCGTTGTGGCGGGACGCCGCCGACCCAGCGGCCGCTATGGCCTTGGTCCTCGACACGCCGCTCGATACGGTGCCCGGGGCTCGCATGGTGTACTCCGACCTCGGGGCGATCGTCCTGACCCAGATCGTCGAACGAGCCTTCGGACAACCGATCGACCGGTTGTTCGCATCCAAAGTGGCCACGCCCCTCCGGATGACGTCGAGCCGGTTCACGCCGCCTGGCCGCTGGGTCAAGCGAATCGCCCCGACTGAGCGCGATCCGTGGCGCGGGCGGTTGATCCGCGGCGAGGTCCACGACGAAAACGCCGCGTTCCTCGGCGGCCGTTCCGGGCACGCCGGTTTGTTCAGCACCGCGGACGATCTGATTGGGTTCGGTGAGTGGCTGCTCGGCCAACGGGCCGGCCGGGGCTCCACCATCCGAACCGCGCCCCGGCTCCGCGAAGCGGTCGTGCTCGAGTTCACCAAGCGACAGGATGTGGTGGCCGGCTCGAGCCGCGCACTCGGATGGGACACGCCGGCGCCCGGCAACAGCGCAGGTACGCGGGTGTCGGCCGAGGGCTTTGGGCACACGGGGTTTACCGGAACGTCAATTTGGCTGGACCCGAGCCGAGACTTGGTGATCGTGTTGCTGACCAACCGGGTCAACCCGACGCGCGACAACACCCGGTTGACGCCGCTCCGTCCCCTGGTGGCCAATCTGGCCGTCGAGAGCATTGAGAACGGGGCGCGTTGACAGGGGGGAGGCGATTTCCTACCTTGCTAGTTGGAATTGTCACGCACCAGGAGGTACTCGTGAGCACCACCGAACGAACTCAGTTGGATGGCGTCACCATTCACCTGACAACTAAGGCCGCCGAAGAGGTCCTCAAATTCATGGAGGCCGAAAAGGTCACGGTCGAGCAGGGCGGGCTCCGCGTCAGCGTGATGCCCGGCGGATGTTCGGGTTTCAAGTACAGTCTGAACGTCGAGGAAGCGCCGGCGGAGGATGACCTGATTTACGACGCCGAGGGGATCAAGCTGTTTGTCGACGGCTTCAGCCTTCCCTATTTGAACGGCGTCAAGATCGACTACGTCTCGTCGATGCAGGGGTCTGGCTTCACGTTCGGAAACCCGAACGCCACCGGCGGCTGCGGCTGCGGCACGAGTTTCAACGCCTAGTCCCGGCCGGTCCACGGGTCGGTGACGGGGGGCCTTTGCCGGCTCCCCGTTTTTTTCTCCGTGCCGCTCCGATCCCCCGGCCACTTTTCGGGAACTCACGATGATCGTGATCACCGCCGATGTCGGCGGCACCAAGACCAGCGTCGCGATAACGAACGGCGATGAGCGCCTGAGCCAGGTCATCGGCCCAGGCGCGGCCGTCCGCCCGGGACGGGCCCTCGCCTCCGCCACGATCGTCGCCGGCCTGATGCGGAGCGCGCTCGCGCAGACGAAGCTCCTCCAGGCCGATGCGGTCGTGATCGGGGCCGCCGGCGCCGGCCGGGCAACCGACGCGGAGGAAATGCGAATCGCCGTGGCCCGCGAGCGGATCGCCGACCGGGTCGTGGTGGTGAGCGACGTGGCCCTGGCGTTGGAGGCGTTAGGTCTCGACGTGGCGGTCGTCCTGGTGGCGGGCACCGGGAGCGTGGCCATGGGCCGGGCTCCGGGCGGCACGCCGGTCCGCCAGGGCGGCTACGGATGGCAAATGGGCGATGAAGGGGGCGGCTACTGGATCGGTCAGCAGGCCCTCAGGGCCGCGGGCTTGGCCCATGATGGACGAGGGCCCGCCACGACCCTCTTGACCGCCCTGATGCAAGCCACCGGGGTCGGGGCCCTCCGAGACTTGGTCGGTTGGTCGACCATCGCGAGCGCTCGAGAAGTAGCCAACTTGTCCCGGGGGGTTGTCAGTGCCGCGGCCTCGGGCGACGCCGTGGCGGCCGGGATCCTGGACCAAGCAGCCGCCGCACTAGCCCAACTCGTCAACCAACTG
This sequence comes from Gemmatimonadota bacterium, assembly GCA_009692115.1. Classification (NCBI taxonomy): domain Bacteria; kingdom Pseudomonadati; phylum Gemmatimonadota; species Gemmatimonadota bacterium. The sequence continues at coordinate 81,832 of SHZU01000010.1, forward strand.
GCCGAGCAGTTCGGGTCAGCCTCGGCGGTTCCGGTCGGATTCACCGGCGGGCTGGTGGGTCCGGACGGCCCGCTGCAACACCGGGTAACCGGCTTGATTGACGCGCCATTCGTTCCGCGGGCAGCGCCGCTCGACCCCCTCCTCGGCGGCCCCCGGCTGGCCCGTCAGGACGGCGAACGGAATCCGATCCGGTTGTGACTCCCGTCGCAGAACGGCGCCGTCCCGGTGGCGCCGCAGCGGCACAGGGCGCAGCTTTCCTTGGCGACCACCTCGCCATTTTCCTTGATCAGCCCGACGGCACCCCGAACCAGCAAGGGCCCGTTTGGCCGGACGGTGATTTCGGTGACCGTGAGCGGCGGGGCCGGCGGCGGAGTCCGAGCCTCACCGGCCCGAACCGCCTGGAGCGCGCCTGAGGGGCATTTGGCTACCACCGCCGTCACCTCGTCGGCGGACGCCGCTTCGGGGCGAATCCACCGTTTTTCCGAGACATCGAACACCGCCGGCAAGGCTCTCAGGCAGATGGCCGAATGGATACACACGTTGGGATCGAAGCTGACCAACACCCCGTCACCCTCGTACACTTGCAGCCGTTTCATGTGACCGAACCGTTCTCTCGGATGACTGGCACCGGGTTCAACCGATCAGCCGGCGCCCGTCGAATCACGACGCGCCGTCCAGTTCCTCAACCTCGACCCGCTTCCCGGTTCGGACGACGCTGTGCCGGTATCCGTACATGAAGTAGAGCGCCAAGCCGATGATGAGCCAGACGCCGAACATCTGCCAGGCCCGGACTGGAAGGCCTTGCATGACGAACAAACACGCCCCCGCACCGCCCAACGTCACGACCCACACGAAGGGGACCCGGAAGAGCCGTTCCCGATTCGGTTCTCTGATCCGAAGCACGAGCACTCCGACACACACCAGGGCAAACGCCGCGAGCGTGCCGATGTTGGTCAAGTCATAAATGGTGTTTTCCTCGGCGATGAGCGCCCCCACGGCCACCAAGACGCCGGTGACGATCGTGGTGACGTGCGGCGTCCGGTACTTGGGATGGAGTTTCGCAGCCCACTTGGGCATCAGGCCATCGCGCGCCATGGCGAAGAAAATTCGCGGCTGGCCGTATTGGAACACCAACAGCACCGCCGTCATCGAGACCACGGCTCCGAGCGACACAATCCAACTGGCGGTCTTCAAGCCGGCCAACTCGAGGGCGTGGGCCAGCGGGTCGGCCGACCGGAGCTGGAGATAGGGCACCAAGCCCGTGGCAACGGCGCCGACCACCATGTAGATCAGGGTACAGACCGCGAGTCCAATCAAGATGCCGCGGGGCAGGTTCCGCTGCGGGTCCTTGGTTTCCTCCGCGGCCGTCGAGATGGCATCGAACCCGATGTAGGCAAAGAAGACGATGGCCGCGCCCTGATGAATGCCGCGGAATCCGTTGGGGGCAAACGGGACATAGTTGGCCGGGTCGATATGGATGGTCCCGACGATCACGAACAACGCCAGGACCGCCAACTTGATGACGACCATGATCGTATTGGCGCGGGTGCTCTCTTTGACGCCGATGCACAGCAACGCGGTCACCAGGCCGACGATCACGAAGGCGGGCACGTTGAGGAGAATCGGCATCCCGAAGAGCTGGGGCGCCGTGTCCATGAGTGAATGGAGGGCTGGGTCAGCCGACATCTTGACCTGGAAGTACCCGTGTGAGAGCCAACCGGGTAATGCGATCCCAAAGGCGCTCAGCAGGGAACCGAAGTATCCGCTCCAGGCCACGGCCACGGCCACGTTCCCGATGGCGTATTCGAGAATCAGATCCCAACCGATGATCCACGCCAGAAACTCACCCATCGTGGCGTAGGTGTAGGCGTAGGCTGAACCCGAGGTCGGGATCATCGAGGCCAACTCGGCGTAGCAGAGCGCCGCCAATCCGCAGACCACGCCGAGGAGCAAGAATGAAATGATCAAGGCAGGCCCGGCGCCGGCCCGAATGATGGTCCCGTCGGCCGCCACCTCCCCGGCTGCGGCCGTGCCCAACGAGGCGAAGATACCGGCACCGATGACGGCCCCGATGGCCAACATGACGAGGTCCCCGACACCGAGAATCCGCTTCATGCCGCGGTCCCGCTCGACGGTAATTGGCTTCCGGGCGAATATCGACATTGGGATCCGAACTAGAAGGTCAACTCAACCGTGATGGTTCCGGCGATCGGAAGCCCGTCGGGCCCCCGGGCCGGTCTGAATCGGTAGTTCCGCATGACGTCTTCGAGCTTTTTGGCGAACCCGCGATCGGCCGGTTTGGGGGAAAGTCGGATCTCCTCGACTCGCCCCTCGGGACCGACCCAGAAGGTAACTGCAATCGTAACGCCCCGTAACGCCTTGGGAATGTCGGCGGGGGGCAGGATCAGTTGCCGGGGCTCGGGCGGCCTGGCTTTCCCACCTTCCCCACTTCCAGGCCCCTTCCCCGCCCCAACTTCCGATCCATCGCCGGAGCCCTTGCCTGACCCCGTCCCGGGGCCCGTGCCGGGCCCCGCGCCGGTGCCGGCTCCGGTCCCGGTGCCCGACACGGGGCCCGCATCGGGGCGAGGCGGCACGGTGTCCGGCACCGGACTTGGAGATGGGCTTTCGATCGACGGGACGACCGGCGGGACCACTACTGGAGGCGGAGGCGGTACCACGACCGGGGGCACCGGGAGTCTGGCCAGGGCCGGCAAGGCCACCATCCGAACTGAGCCCCCACCCCCGCCACCGCCGCCAACCCGACGGCCAGGCGCACCCTCGCTCGGTTCGTAATCGAGGTGCCGCAAGGGGGCGACTCGGATCAGCAGTGCCAGGAACCCGAGATGAACAAGGAGAGCAAGCGCCGGGTTCCATCCGGAGCGCCGAGGCTTCGGAAGGCCAAGTCCGATCGGCGCGGGGCGGATCGGGCGGGGGTCGCTGGTCGGGCTAGCCATCGCCCAGGGAGACGTCCGAGCGGGGGACAAAGATTCGGCCGGGGGAAACAACAAGGGCGGGCTTCCGCCCGCCCTCACGATTCCCGACGCCGGCCGGGCTCACCCCTTCGGCGTAAACCCGATGACTTGAACTCCCGCGCCTCGAACGATGTCGGACGCCTTGATCCAGTCCTGATAGGTCCGGCTGGCCATTGCCTTGATGAAAATCAGCTTGGCCGGCCGGTTGTCGTAGATGGCGTGAATCTGAGTATCGAGTTGGCCGGGTGGCACCGGCTGGCCGTTGATCTCATAGTTGCCATCCTCCAGAATATTCAGCACGATCTGGGACGACGGCCCGTCCGATGGGGCCGTTTCGAGCGGCGGCACTTGGACGTCGATCGCCATCCGCGACAGCGGCTGCGAAATCATGAAGATGATCAAGAGCACCAACATGATGTCGATCATCGGAATGACGTTCGGTTCCGAGCTCACCCCACCGTGACCGCCTCCAACTGACATTCCCATGGCAGTGCTCCTTACTTCTTCTTGGTTTTGTCGACGGCCCCGAAGAGACCACCGGTTTGTTCGATTTCCGTGATGGCGGCCATGACGCGGACGCCGGCCCGCCGGGCAATCTCGACCGCATCCTGGACCTTGTCGAACTTGAGGTCATTGTGGGCCCGGAAGTACAAAATCTTATCTTCCGAGCGCGCCGCATAAATGGCCTTGAGCTGGTCTGGCAAGACGTCGGGCGGAATCAGAGCGCCGTTCAGGAAATACTGCCCCCCCTGGTCGATGCCCAACACAACCTCTCCCTCACCCTCGGGCCGGGAGTCCAGGTTGACGCCTTGCGGCATCGTGGCCTGGAACCCGTTCGAGATCAAGGGCGTCACGATCATGAAGATGATCAACAACACCAGCATGATGTCGATCATCGGAATGACGTTGGGCTCCGAACTGACCGAGCTCTGACCCGCCAGCTGGTTATTAGCTGATGTGGCCACTGCCGCTCACCGCCTTCTGGGCCTGGAACTCCTTGGTGAAGATGGAACGGCCAAACTCGCTGCCGACGCTCTTGATGAGGTAGTCGATCAGTTCCTGCGAGCTGTAGGTCATCTCGACCGTGAGGTTTTCGATCTTGGTGGTGAAGTAGTTGTAGAACCACACCGCGGGGATCGCGACGAGCAGCCCGAGCGCCGTGGTGATCAGGGCCTCGGAAATACCTCCGGCAATACCCGCCAAGCCGCCCGAGGCGCCGCCGGCCGACATGGCGTTAAAGGCGGTGACGATACCCATGGTGGTGCCGAGCAGGCCGACAAAGGGGCCGGTCGATCCGACCGTCGCCAAGATGCCGGTCCCGCGCTTGAAGTCTGCCAGGGTGATCAGCATCTGCCGCTCCACGGCGCGCTCGGCCGAATTGATGTCGGCCGCGGTGATAGTGGCCCGGTCGCGGAGGAGGGGCTTGACCTCGGCTAACGCGCCGCCCAACACCTTGGCGATGTGGCTGGCCTGATTCTTTTCAGCGAGAGCGATGGCCTGGTCGAGCTGCTCTTCCTGAATGGCTCGCGAGAACTGGGGGGCGAATTTCCTGGTGGCGGCGGTGCTCTTGTTGATCTTGATCGACTTGCCGATCGCGATGGTCAGCGAGTAGAACGACATGCCCAACAACAGCCACACGATGAAACGGGCGAAGGTGTTCGCGTGCTCATAGAGAATCAGAATATCAATGCCCATCTTGCGACTCCTTACTCGTGAGGTTTAGCTGCACAGTGATTGAGGCGATCCCGTATCGCCGTCAGGACCCAATCGTGAACGACACCCGCTGCTGCACTAGCTGACGGACCGGCGATCCCCTGATCTTGGCCGGCTTGAAGGTCGAGGCCATGATGGCTTCCCGAGCCGGTTCTTCGAACGCCTTGTTCGTGCTCCGGAGGATCCGGAACGACTCCCGCTCGGCTCTTCCCTCGATGCCAACCACATACTGTACGTCGACGCTGCCGGCAATACCGGCCTGCTGGAGCACCGGCGGATACCGCGGCTTCTGGAAGTTGATCGGCGAGACCGGATCATCCACTTCAGCTTCCAGGAACGTCTCCGTCGTGGACACCGGACCGGTGCCGCCGACGATGCCGGCCGCCACACCGCCCTCGACGCCCTTACCACTGAAGTCCTTGGCGTCGAACCGCTCGTTCAGATTGACCGGCGGAATGTCCTTCGGGATTTCCGTCGGCGGCATCACCGTCTGGAAGCCCATCGGCGGCGGATTCTGGGTGACGATCGCGTCCGGAGGCGGCGGCGTCGGCGGGGGGGGCGGTGGTTCCGGCGGCTTCAGGAACACCATTGTGGTGTCCTGGAGGATTGCCTTGAGCGTTTCCGCTGCGCCCGAGGTGGCCTGCAGCGCGCCATAAATCACCACGACGTGTAGCACCGCCGAGGTAATCGTCTGGCCAAGGGTTCGCTGCTTCTGGGGCTTTGACTCAATCAGGTTTTCGAACATCCAGACGCCTCCGATTAAGGAGTCAACGATTATGCATCACAATCAAGCAGGGCCGAGTTGCACTCGGCTGACCGCCAGATGACAAAACGATGACAGAACGATTAGTCAGCGGGTGACACAACGGACGACGGCAACCTTGGCAAAGATACGGTAAATACGGTCCCCTTGCCAGGGCGGCTTTGGACCGCAATCGAACCACCATGGGCCTCGGCAATCCACTTGGTAATCGCGAGACCCAACCCAGTGCCGGCCCGCTCATCGTCGCGGGTGCGGGCCGGGTCGGCGCGCCAGAACCGATCGAACACGTGCGCCAGATCGCCGGCGGCGATCCCGATGCCGGTATCGCTGACCACCAACTGCACGGCGGAGCCCAGATCGGCGAGCTCGACGCCGATTTCCCCGCCCTCCTGGGTGTACTTGACCGCGTTGGTGACCAGATTGAGGATGAGCTGGCGAACCCGGGTCTTATCAACGGCCAGGATCACGGGCACCTCGGGGATCGCGGTTCGAATACTCAGGCTCTTGGCCTCGCCGAGTATCTGGGCGGTCTCCCCCGCTTCGCTGACAACGTCCCGGAGATCGAGTTCGGCGACGGCCAGCGGCGCCCGGCCTTCATCGGCCCGCGCGAGCATCAGCAGACTGTCGACCAGTTCGGACATCCGGTTGATTTCTTCGAGCGACTCATCGAGCGGCTGAAGGCTCTCGGAGGGCACTTTCGGGTTGGTGAGGGCCCGTTCAACCCCCACCCGGAGCACCATCAGCGGCGTTTTGAGTTCGTGGCTGGCCTCGGCGACGAACCGTTGCTGCGCGGCGAAGCTTTGTTCCAAGCGGGCGAACATCCCGTTGGCCGCGTGTGACATCCGGGTGAGTTCATCGGTACTCCCCGGATCGACCGGAAGCCGGCGGTGGAGGCTTCGCCCGTCGGTGATCGCGGTCAACTCGTCGATGGTCGATTCGAGCGGCTTGAGACTGGTCCTGGCCAACCAGGACCCGGTCAAGATCGAAATCAGCAGCAGAAACGGAGCGATCAGCAACATCGATCGGGCCAGGGCCGCCGGCCCAAACAACACCTCGTCCACCCCGGCGCCGACCAGCATCGACCGGAGCGACGGATCGGCGCCGGTGACCTCCACGATGTAGTACCGGATGGCTGGGCGGCCCGGAATCACCGTGGCGGTCCCGAACTTCGGCCGCTGGCCCGGGGCATCGGCCAGATCTCGGAGCTGATTGACGGCCCGGGAGTCGAGGCCACCCGTTGGGTCGATCGAGAGAATCGTGCTGCCGTCGTGGTCGACCAGCACCAGGTAGTGGCGGAACCGCTGGAAGAACGGCTGGACGCTTTCCATGACCGGAGGCAGCCGGCCCATCGTCCGGGTGAGGTCCCGCATGAACTGCAAGGTGAGGTCGGCCTCGACCTCGAGCCGGCTGTCGAGCTCGGTGAGGTTGGCCTGGCGGCGATCGAGGTAGAGCACGGTACCGAAAATGGCGACCGTCAGCGACAACGCGACGATGTATCCGATCGTGAGCCGCTGGCGGATGGATCGCATCGATCAGGCCTTGACCACGTACCCGATGCCGCGAACGGTATGGAGGGTTTTTCGGTCGTGCTCGGCGTCAAGTTTCTTGCGGAGCCGATTGATCACCACATCCACGATGTTGGTGCCGGGATCGAAGTGGTAGTCCCAGGCGTACTCGGTGATCAGGGTCCGAGACATCACTCGGCCGGGATGGCGCATCAAATACTCCAAGACCGTGTATTCCTTCGGGGTCAGGTCGAGCAGCTTTCCGCTCCGGCGGACCTCCCGGGTCGCCGTGTCGAGTTCCAGTTCGCCGACCACCAGGCGGGTCGAGCGGATCTGAGGAGGGCGGCGAGCGATCGCCTCGACCCGGGCCAGCAGCTCCTCGAAGGCGAAGGGCTTGGTCACATAGTCGTCGGCTCCGGCCCGGAGCGCCTGGACCTTGTGGTCGACGGCATCTTGGGCGGTCAGCACTAGAATTGGGGTCGTGACACCCCGATCCCTGAGGGTGCGGAGCACTTCGTACCCGGTCATGCCCGGCAACCGCAGGTCCAGAATCACGAGGTCATAATGGCCCCCTGACGCTAGGCGAAGGGCCTCAAGGCCGTCATCGACGAGATCGGCGTGGTACCCCTGCTCTTCCATTCCGCGTTTGACGTACTGGCCGACGATCCGATCGTCCTCCACGACCAAGAGCTTCACGAGCTGCCTCCGGCGTCAGTCGGGAGAACCACGGTGAACAGGCTTCCGAGCCCAAACGCACTCTCGACATCGATCCGGCCCCGGTGATCCTGAATGATGCCGTAGGCGATCGACAGCCCCAATCCCGTCCCCTGTCCGGGCGGCTTCGTGGTGTAGAACGGCTCGAAGATCTTGGCCACTTCGGCGGCGGGAATGCCGAGCCCGGTGTCCCGGACCTCGATCAAGGCTTCCGCGTCGGCCGCCGCCGGCCGAGTGGTGAGGGTGAGGGTGCCGCCGTTGACCATGGCATCGACGGCATTGAGCAGCAACGCCATCAGGACCTGGATCAACTGCTCGTCATTGGCCTGCACGGTGAGATCGCCGGGGTGGAGCTCAGTTGTGACGGTCAGGCGCTTGAATCGCTTGTGATGTTTGAGGAGGAACAGCGTCCGTTCGACCACGTCATTGATGCGGACCGAGTTCTTGGGCCGAGTCGAGGAATGGCGGCTGAACTCGAGGAGCCCGTCCACGATCTTGCTGCAGCGCTGGACCTCTTTGTCGATGATGTCGAGGAACTCTTTGACGCTGGCGTCGGCGTGGCTGCTGAGCCGGGCGTCAACGGCGGCCGCGCACGCCGCGATGGTCGCCAGGGGATTGTTGATCTCATGCATGACCCCCGCCGCGAGTTGGCCGACCGCGGCGAGTTTTTCCTGCCGGAGGATCTGGTGCTGGACGTTTCTGGCCTCGGTCACGTCCTCGCCGATGGTAATGACATGAGTGACGTCAGCCCCTTCGAGCCGCATCGGCACCCGCGACGTCAGATAGACTCGCCGCCCCCCCCCCTGCCCCACGACGATTTCCGCCTGGCGACTCTGGCCGGTTTCGAAGACCTGATCGAACTCTTCCTTGAGCTGGTCGGCCGGTTGTCGGGTCAACACCTGGAAGACCGAACGGCCGACCACGTCATCCCGCGGGACGCCCTGGGTGCCGGTTTCTCGTTCCCGATTCCAGAATTGAATCCGGTACGATCGGTCGACCACATAGAGGCCGACCGGGAGGCTGTCGATCACCAAGCCGGTAAAGCGCCGCTGCTCAGAGATCTCGCGAGACCGACTGGCCACCTCGAGGGCCAGATCTTCGGCCAAGGTCATCGAGTCGAGGAAGGGGGCCAGCAGGTCCTGGAGGACGTCGACCACTGCGACCAGCACGTCCGGCTGGCCCGGGTCCCGCTCGATTTCGAGCACCCCGAGCCGTGAGCCGGCGTGAATCAGCGGAACCCGTAACGTGTCAGGAGGCGCCGGCGGGAGCTCGTCGAGGGTCGGGGCGAACGCCAGCCGGGGGGGGCTCGCAATCCCCGCGCACCGATTGGCACTGGCCTCGCGGTGCCAGAGGCAGACAGAGCGGAATTGGTGGCCCTGTTGGATTGCCCCGGCAGCCGACGCCAGCGTATCGTCTGGCGGAAGGCCGCTGTTGATGATCCGGGCCACCCGGCCCAGCAGGTCCAAGGCGGTACCGCCAAGCGAGGTCTGCACGCGAGAGGGACTCACGGCCTTAAATTAACCCCACGGCCCCGATCCGGCCCGACCGATTCCACCCGAGGAGCGCTCCACATGGGACTTGCCCTAGTCATTCTGTTCATGGTGGCCGGGTTTGCGATCCTGACCTATAACGGGGTGACCAGCCTCCGAGCTACCGCCGACAACGCGTGGGCTGATATCGACGTCCAGCTGAAACGTCGCCACGACCTGATCCCCTCGCTGGTTGCCGCGGTGCAAGGGCACGCCGGCTACGAACGAAGCACGCTCGAGGCGGTCGTCGCCGCCCGCCAGCGAGCCGCCTCCGCCACGGGCCCTCGGGCAGCCGGCGAAGCGGAGGGCATCCTGGCCGGATCAGTCCACCAGGTGCTGGCCTTGGCCGAGGCCTACCCCGATCTCAAGGCCGCCGAGAGTTTTCTCTCACTCCAACAGAACTTGACTGAGATCGAGGATCACGTCCAGCAGGCCCGCCGGTACTACAACGCCGTGGTCCGGGACCTCAACACCAAGATCCAGCAGTTTCCGTCGAACCTGCTGGCCCGCCCGCTCGGATTCGCCGAGCGAGAGTCGTTCGGCATCAATGAAGCCGAACGGGCGGCTCCCCGCATCGACCTCGGACGGGGCGGATGATCGGGCTCCTGATCGCCCTCGGGCTCGGGATGGCGGTGCCGCTCCATGGCCAGGAACGGTCGCTCGCGATCGAACGGTTCGACGCGGCCATTACGGTGAACCGGGACGGAACCATCGACGTGGTCGAAACGATCACCGCCCGGTTCGCGGGGTCCTGGAACGGGTTGTTCCGAACCATCCCGGTCGAGTACCGGACGCCGCAGGGCTTCAATTGGACCATCCGGCTCGATTTTATCGACGCGACCGACGAGCAAGGCCGGGTGCTCAAGACCGAAGCGGCGCGCGAACGCCATTATCTCAAGTACAAGGTGTGGGTCCCCGGCGCTCTCGATGCCACCAAGACCATCGTCCTCCGGTACCGGGCCAAGAACGGGCTTCGGTTTTTCGAGGATCACGATGAGCTGTATTGGAACGCGACCGGCGATGAATGGGACGTTCCGATCCAATCGGCGAGCGCCACCGTCATCCTGCCACCGGACGCAGCCGGCATTCGGGCCACCGCCTTCAACGGGTCCTACGGCGCCACCTCCCGCGATGCCTCGGTGATCACCGAGGGCACCACGACCCGAGTCACCCTGCCGGCGCCACTCGCCTTCCGGGAAGGCTTGACCATCGTCGTCGGATGGAACAAAGGCCTGGTGTCGGAACCGACGACCGGCGATCGGGCGCTCGGTTTTCTGGCGGCCAATTGGCCGCTCCTGATTCCGATCCCGGTGTTTTTCGGGATGTTTGCCCTGTGGCGGCGCCGCGGGCGGGATCCCAAACGGCGTCCGATCAGCGTGCAGTACGACCCCCCGCCCGGAATGTCCCCAGCCGAGGCCGGGACGTTGCTGGACAATTCCGCCGATATGAGGGACATCACGGGGACCTTGATCGACTTGGCCGTCCGGGGATATCTCAAGATCGAGGAGAAAGAAGAGAAATCTCTCTTCGGGCTGATCAGCACAGAGGAGTTCGTCTTTCACCGCCAGCCCGTCCCGGCCGGCTCGACGGACCTGAAGGAGCATGAACGCGCCGTCCTCGACGGCATCTTTGGCGGGAGCGGCCGGTCCACGATCGAGCTCTCCGAGCTCGAGAACCGTTTCTACAAAATCCTTCCGACGATCCGGAACGGCATCTTCGCGGAACTGGTGGCCAAGAAATACTACCGGACCCGACCCGACTCGGTTCATGGGGCCGCGATGTTCGGCGCGGTGGCCCTCGGCGCGGCCATTGGCATCGGCGGCGCGATCCTGTCACCTCATGTCAACCTCACCCCGGTGCCGTTCATCGTAGCGGGTGCCCTCTCGGCCATCATCGCGGGAATTTTTGGCTACTTCATGCCGGCTCGCACCGAAGCGGGCGCCCGGGCGCTCGAACGGGTGCGCGGGTTTGAAGAGTTCTTGGAGCGGGTCGAGGGCGACCGGCTGCGGGACTTCGTCAAGACGCCGGAGCTCTTCGAGCGATGTCTGCCGTTTGCGATGGCGTTTGGGGTCGAGAAACAGTGGGCCAAGGCGTTCCAGGGGATCTACACCACACCGCCAACATGGTACGCCGGCGGGAACTATGCCTCGTTCAACGCCGCGAGCTTCTCGCACCGGCTCTCGACGATGTCGACCCGGGCCGAGTCGGCGATGACGTCGGCCCCTCGAAGTTCGAGCGGCTCGGGATTCAGTGGCGGGTCGTCTGGTGGCGGCGGCGGCGGTGGGGGCGGCGGCGGGTTCTAGGCCCCAAGGTATAAGGTTACTTCGTGTTCGCCGGCGGCGGTGAAGATGGCCCGCTCCGCCGGCAGCGGCACCTCATCTACCGCCACCCGGGCCACGCCAAAATGACCGGGGAGCCCGAGGGCCACGGCGATCGGCGGGCCGAACGCCACGGCCAGGCGTACCGTGACCCATTCGGCCCGGGCCCGGATGTCCACGTCGACCAGGGTCCGGTGGACCCGGAGCCGACGGACGACCAACGTGCGCCATCCGTCGGGAAGCCAGGGGACGAGTTCGAGCCGCCCGCCGATCCCGTCAGATTGAGCACCGAGCAAGCCGCCGACGACCCGCTCCAGAAAATTAGCTGGGTCCATCACCGCATCCGACCGAACCCGGCACCAGAGCCGGGCATCGGCGAGCAAGTCCGCGATCTCCGCTTCGGTCCAGTCCCTGATTCGGGTGCCGGCCGGGCCGACACGCAACTGTCCCCCGACGCGGCCCAGCGCCCAAGCCACGGCTTGGTCGAGGGCTGCCTCGGGGGACGACACCGCCGAGTAGTGCCGGCTTAGCTGCTCAGCCAAGCGCCTTGATCTGGGTCAGGAGATCGGCGGTATCACGCTTGTGGCCGAGTTCGGCCTCTTCGTGGGTCCACCGAACGGTGCCCTTTTTGTCGATCAACACATAGGCCCGTTTGCTGAAGAACTTGTCCTCGATGAGCGTGCCGTACTTCCGGGTGACCTCCCGCTTGAAATCGCTCAAGAGATCCACGGCCATCTTCTCCTTGGCTTTGAATTCCTTGAGGGTCGGGACCGAATCGACGCTGATGGGCAACACGACCGTGTCGGCGGATTGAAACTGGGAATAATCCTCGGAGAACGCGCACATCTCGGCGGTACACACGCCGGTAAAGGCCAACGGGAAAAACGCGAGCAGGACGTTCTTGCCCTGGAGCGCCGAAAGCTTGACCTCGGCCGCACCGGTCGAGGGCAACGCGAAATCGGGGGCAGCGGAACCGAGAGCGGGTAGCGACATGTTAGGCAGCCCGCTTCGCGACGAGCGTCCAGTTGACCGTCGACCACCACGCCCCGAGATACTCGGCCCGGCGGTTTTGGTACTTGAGATAGTAGGCGTGTTCCCAGACATCGCAGCCCAAGAGCACTTTCTTGCCGTCCATGACCGGGCAGTCCTGGTTCGGCGAACTTTCGATGGCCAAGCCGCCGGCTCCTTGAATCAGCCACGCCCACCCGCTGCCGAAGCGGGTCATCCCGGCCTTCTGGAACTGTTCCTTGAACTTGTCGAAGCCGCCGAACGCGGTGTCGATGGACTGCGCCAGGTCGCCGGTCGGGGCCGAGGCGCCGCCCGGCGTCATCAGCTCCCAGAACAGGGTGTGATTGTAATGGCCGCCGCCGTTGTTCCGGACCGCGGTCCGAATGGCCTCGGGCACCTGGCTCAAATTCCCGATCAGCTGCTCGATCGAGAGCTTCTCGAGATCCGGGTAATCCTTGAGCGCGGCATTCAGATTGTTGACGTACGCGTCATGATGCTTGTCGTGGTGAATCCGCATCGTCGGCTCGTCAAGGTGCGGTTCCAGGGCGTTGTAGGCGTACGGGAGTGGCGGCAGAGTATGCGGCATCGATTGGCTCCAACCAGAAATTATTGAATTCCGACCAAAATCGAAGGGATTCGGTCCGCCAATAATGGCGACCCCGAGCGCTTGAAGCAACGGGCGGCGGCTGAGCACGCGACTACCTCGAGGTGACGGTGAACCTGATCAGCACGCCTTCGACGAATTCGACTTCGCACCGGCGATCTTGGCTGAGGTAGACCGAGCTACTGACCCTGAGCGAGCCCTCGGCGCGGCTAGCGATCGACTCCGGCCGGCCCAGCAGGGCGTCGACCTCTTCGACCAGCACCCCCTTGCGAAGCCCGCCCACCGGAGCGGCTCCCTCGCCGTGGAGCCCAGGGCGTTCCGTCTTGGACGCCAGCACCGGGGAGAAATCCAGGTACTCGGCGAGGGCCCGCATCACGCCATCCGGGGTCAGGGGCTCGTCGGGCACCACCGGCTTGCAGCGAAGATTGAACCGCGAGCAGAGCCAACCGGATGGTGTTCTCCTGGTTCAAGACACGGGCTTCCGGTCCAGCTGCTGGATGGTCTTGATCGACGCCGGCCGCTCCTTCTTGAGCCTAGCCGCCACCTTCTCGGCGGTTTCGATGACCCGGAGCACGTTCTCACCCGCGAGCTTCCGGAGGTCGGATTCACTCCATCCTCGGCGGGCCAATTCCGCGAACAGCGCCGGGAAGGTCCCGACATCCTCGAGGCCCTCGATCACATCGTCGATCCCATCAAAGTCGCTGCCGATTCCTACGTGATCGACACCGGCCATTTTTCGGACATAGTCGATCGAGTTGGCAACCTCGGCGAGAGTGACCTTCGGGGCCGGATTGGCGGCGTCCCACATCTTCATGTCACGAGCCCGATCCGCTCCCGCCTGCCGGGCCAACTCCGCTTGTTTGGCCGAGCGGGCCTTGTCGTGGTCATAGAGCCGCTGGGACACAAAGAAGGTCACAAAGGGCACCATGACGACGCCGCCGTTCTTCGAAACCCGGGCCAAAATCGAATCCGGCACGTTCCGGGGGTGGTTCGACATGATCCGGGCCCCGGAATGCGAGAAAATGACCGGCGCTTCCGTCACGTTCAACGCATCACTCATGACCCCGGGCGACACGTGCGACAGATCGAGGAGCATCCCGAGCCGGTTCATCTCGCGGACCACTTCTTCGCCGAACCGGGTCAGGCCCCCGTGGGTCGGCTTGTCAAGCGCGGCATCGGCCCAGTCAAGGGTCACGTTGTGAGTCAACGTCATGTAGCGGGCGCCGAGATCGAAGTAGGCGCGGAGGGCTCCGAGCGAGTTCTCGATGGCGTGGCCCCCCTCCATCCCAAGCATCGAGCCGATCCGGCCCTCGGCAAAGGCCTGCCGGAGACAGAGGGCGGTGGTGCAGTATTGGAGCCGGTCAGGATATCGTTCGATGATCCGTTTCGCGACGTCGATCTGCTCGAGCTGGACCCGGGCGTACCCGGAGTCCTTGATCTCGCCCGGGATGTAGACCGACCAGAACTGGCCCCCGAGCATCCCCTGCTTGAGGCGATCGAAATCGGTATGCCCCCCGGTCCGGCCGCGGAGGTTGTAGCCGACGACATCCATGGCCAGCCCGGCTTTGTCTTCCCGGAGGCGCCAGGGCAAGTCGTTGTGGCCGTCGATGAGGGGGGTGGTGGCGAGGACCTTCTTCGCCAGGGTCAGGTACTGATCGTCCTGGGCCGCCAGGGGGGCCGCGACGACGCCCGTGAGCACGAGAAGCAGTTTGAAGCGACGCATAAACGAATCCGTAGGCAAGGGTCAACACCGGACCACCACCTCAATTCTAGCTCCTTCCACATCCAAGGAGAACGCTGCACCCGTCTGCCGGAGGCCGTGACGCGATCGCTCAGCCTTCGGCCGTGGCTCCGGCTCGGAGCACCGCGTCCATATCGTAACCCGAGGCAGCCAAGCGGCGGCGGCGGATAGCGTAGTAGGCCGCCCCGGCGGCCAGGACCGCGAGGTACCCCGCCGAGATGACCAGGTTGTCGAGGAAGCCCAGGGCGAAAAATCCGGCCGACATCAGCAGCAGCAGGGTGACCACGACCGTCCGGCTGGCGCCCTCAAGCCGGAAACCGGCCGCCGCCCATTCGGACGGCATGGCCTTGGACATCCGGAGTAAGGCGAGACCCTGGAGCACCTGCAGGATCATGACGCCCATGACAGCCATCATGGCGTACTGGCGAATCGTCCCGCCGAGCAGCACCGCCACGATCGAGAGGACCGTCATGAGCCCTACCGCCTGGGCCGGGACACCGGCCCGATTTCTGGCGGCCAGTCCCTCGGGAAAAACCCGGGCCCGGGCCATCGCCAAAATATCCCGCGAGTGGATCAGCAGCATCCCGTTGATCGAGGTGGCGGCGGCCAGGACCGCAGCGATCGCGATCACGCCGCCGATCCACGACGGCAGAAACACCTCCGCCGCCCGAGCCACCGGCGCACTGGTCTCCTTGAGGCTCTGCCAGGGCAGGAGCGCCGGAACGGCGAACGACACCAGGGCGTAGCTGGTGAGCACGACGACAAATCCGATCAGCAGGGTGAGCGGAATGGTCCGGGCGGGGTTCTTGATCTCGCCGCCGAGTTCGGTGATGACGGTGATCCCGGCATAGGAGAGAAAGGCCAGCACCGCGCCGTTCGCCACCGGACCGAATCCGTTCGGCATGAACGGCGTGATCAGTTCCGGCTTGGCGTTGGCGACTCCTCCAATGCCGAACCCAAACATGATGACCAAGAACCCGATGGTCATGGCAATCTGAACCGACACGGTGAGTTGTACGGTCGTCAGATTCAGCACCGCAAACACCACCACCGACGCGAGGGCCACCCAGCGCCGGTCGGCCGCGGGCCAGAAGTAGGCGATGTAGTCGGCCAGGCCATAGGCGACCAGCGCAATACTCACCACCACCGAGACCACGGTGATCCAGACCCCAAGGAACCCGTAGACCGGGGCCAGGGTCCGGGCGACGGCGACGTTGGCGGCGCCGCTCACGTGCACCGCGCTCCCGATCGAGGCACCAACCAGACAGGAGATGGCCGCCAGTCCGCCGGCGATGAGGTAGGAGAGAAACGCGGCGGGGCCCGCCTCGGCCGCGAGCTGGCCCGGGAGGACGAAGATCGAGGCCCCAATGACGTAGCCGACCAGGGTAAACACGGCGGCGGCGAGGCCGATAGTGCGATGGCTGGTTTGGTCGGTCATCGGGTAATTTCTCCGCGGGGGATGCGGGGTGGCCCAACCGCTTGACGCCTGAACATAACGGTTGTTGTTTTCTGGGGTACCCTCTCTGGGATAATCATGGCTTCCGACCGGATCCTCTTCGAATCGACCGGCCCCCATACCGCCCTGATCCGGTTTAACCGGCCGGACCGGCTCAACGCCATGGACCGGGCATCCCTGACCGACCTCCACGCGCTGGTGGGGCGACTGGCGCTGGAGCCTGGGCTCCGCTCGGTGGTCATCACCGGCACCGGCCGGGCCTTCAGTGCCGGCGCCGACTTGAAAGAAATGGATGCCACGCCCCAGCGGGAGGCCCTAGTCCGGGATGCCCACTGCCAGCTCCATCAATTTCAGGATCTGACGCGGCGGATGGTCGAGAGCCCGGTAATCTTCATCGCCGCCATGAACGGGATTGCCGTCGGCGTGGGTGCGGAGTTGGCCTTGGCCTCCGATATCCGGATTGGAACGGATGCCACGGAATTGATGTTGTCCGAGGTCACGCGGGGGCTGTTTGAAACCAATGGCGTGATGCACTACCTGCCGAGGATCGTCGGCCATGGCCGGGCCGCGCAGTGGCTGCTGACGGGCGAGCGGGTGCCGGCGCCGACCTTGCTGGCTGCGGGACTGATTACCGAACTGGTACCCGCCGACCAGCTTCTGGGCCGAGCCACCGCGCTCGCCACGACGGTGGCGGCCAACGCGCCGATCTCGGTCCGGCTGATCAAGAAACTGCTTCGGCGGACCTGGGAAGTGGACCTCGAAGCGATGCTGCAGTATGAGGTCGATGGCATGATGGCCTGCATGGCCAGCGAGGATATCGAAGAAGGCCTTCGCGCCTTCATGGAAAAGCGACCACCGGTATGGAAGGGTGTCTGAGATGAATCGAATCGGACTGGGACTCGTCCTTGGTATTCTGGCCGCCACCCCACTCGCGGCCCAGCAACCCGAGCCGCTCCAGAGCTGCCCCGCCCCGGCGAATGCCGGGGCGGTCGAGGTCGCGCGGACCTCGGTGTACGTTCCCATGAACGACGGGGTTCGGCTGGCCGTCGACATCAATTTACCCAAGGGCCTTCCGGCCGGCGCCAAACTCCCCACAATTTTGGTATCGACGCGCTATTGGCGGGCCGCCGAGGGCCAGCCGGCGGGCCCGAATGAGCGGTTCTTCCTGGCGCGAGGATATGCCTACGTCTATGCGGACGTCCGGGGCACCGGCGCCTCGTTCGGACAGTGGTACTACCCCTGGGCTCCCCGGGAGGTGCAAGACATCGGCGAGTTGGTAACCTGGATTGCCAAGCAACCGTGGTCCGATGGCCAGGTCGGCTCGATCGGCACGTCGTACACCGGGAATACCGCGCAGTTGGTGGCCGCGGCGAACCACCCGGGTGTCAAAGCGGTGGTGCCCCGGTTCATGGACTTCGATGCCTACGCGGACTTGACCTATCCCGGGGGCGTCACCAACCAAATGTTGCTCCGCGACTGGGGCACGATGGTCTACGCCATGGACATGAACAAAGTCCCGGATGCCCCGATGGGCGTCAGGCGGGTCGACGCGGACACCGACGGCAAACTCCTGGCCGGGGCGGTGGCGGATCACCAGAAGAACCCGCCCCTGCATCTAGCCATGGACAGTGCGATCGTTTATCGGGACGACGTCGTGAAGCAGTTCGGCGGAGCGACCAACGACATGTCGGGCACCTACCGGTATCGCGACCCGGTGGAACGGTCGCGGGTGCCGATTTTCGGCTGGGCCGGCTGGCTCGACGCCGGCACGTCGCAGGGCGTCCTCAACCGGTTCCTCAACTGGTCCAATCCCCAGATCGTGGTCATCGGTCCGTGGAGCCACGGCGGGGGGTTCCACACCAGCCCCTTCTTCCCGGCCGACCGGCCGACCGAGCCGAGTTCCCTCCGCCAGACCGAGCAGGCCACCTGCTTCTTCGACCAACACATGAAGGGCAAGCCGAACCAGATGGCCGAGAAGGCCATCATCTACTACACGTTAGGCGAGGACACGTGGAAGAAGACGACCACCTGGCCGGTGGCCGGGACGACCGCCCGCCGGTTCTACCTGGCCGGCGACAAGGGACTGGCCGCGGCGAAGCCGGCCGGCGGCGCCGACCAGTATCAGGTTGACTTCGACGTCAGCACCGGGACCCGGAATCGGTGGTACACCCAGTTAGGCGGGGCGGACGTGGTCTATCCGGATCGAGCGGCCCAAGACGCCCGGATGCTGGCCTATACCTCGCCGCCACTCGACCGGGACCTCGAGGTCACCGGGCACCCCGTCGTCACGCTCGAGGTGGCCTCGACCGCCCCGGACGGCAACGTCTTCGTCTACCTGGAAGATGTCTCGCCGGAGGGCGTGTCGACCTACGTGACCGAGGGGATGTTGCGGACGCTGCATCGGAAGGTGTCCACCGGGAAGGCGCCGTACCGGACCCTCTACCCGTACCGGAGCTTCGAGCGGAAAGACGGCCAGCCGATGATCCCGGGGCAGCCGGCCACGCTGACCTTCCAGTTGATCCCGACCTCGGTGCTGTTCAAGGCGGGCCATCGGATCCGCATTGCGGTGGCCGGTGCCGACAAGGAAACGTTCCAACGCCTCCCGTCGAGCGGGAACGTCACCCTGACGGTGCGGCACGGCGGTTCGTTCATCGACCTTCCGGTGGTGCCACGCCGCCGGTGAGCGGCGCCCAACCCGGTCATTTGATTGCTTCCCGGAGCTCAAGGTTGGCTTCGATTTCCTTCCGGGTCCGCCACGCATCGCGCATGGCTTTCTTAGAGTACAATTCGAGCTGATCGCCGATGTGCTTGGACCCCGGCTGGGTCGAGTTGCCGTAGGCGGTCAGCACCTTGGCCCGGACCGGCTTCGAGAACTCGACGGCCTGGTAGTAGGTATCGCCGCCGATGTTGGTGAACTTCCCGTCCTTATCCGGAGCATAGTCGGCCACCCGGAAGACTCCGAATGGGTCACCACTCGCCCCGTTGCTGGGGAAATCGTACTGGCCGGAGCGGAGCCGCATGACGTCGCCGTACGGACGATCGAGGGCCCCGACGGATTTTTCGGTTTCCTTCGTCGCCAGACTGAGCGCCTCCGCGGCTTGGGCCGGGTTGGCCAGCCCGGCCGGCGTGGTCAGGGCCGAGTCGGGCCGCCAGGGCCTGGCAAAGATGTTGCCCTTGGAGGCCTTGAAGAGCGCCAAGACCCAATTCTGAAACAGCACCGTGCCCCGACTGCTGGCGTCAGCGCTCCGGTCCCACTTCTCGAGCACCTCGGCGGCCCGTTTGGCATCGGCGTCACCCCGGGTCCGAGCGGCGTCGAGGAGCTCAGGCAGGAGGCGGTCGGCCAATCCCATCCGGGTCGAGTGCTTGTACTCGATCAGTTCCTCCAGTGTCACACTCGAATCGGCCAGCTGCATCGAGGCTGACTGTTGGGGCCGGAAGCTCATCCCTCGGGGCGAGACGTAGGCGGCGAACGAATCCGGATTGAAGATCAGCGGGAAGCTCACCGTCCACGGTGGATCGTTGGCGTTCTGGAACCACCCGGTGACCGGATCCATCAGGTGAGGCAGCTCCTGGTAGGGTAACATCTCGCTCCACACCAAGGCGGAGCTGTCACCTCGGACCGGGCCGGACCAATAGCCGAAGTCTCCGCGACTTCGTTTCGGGGTCTTCCCGCCGAAGAAGTAATAGATGTGGCCGTCCTGACTGGCCGCCATGACGTTGAAGAACGGGACATGGATCTCCTTGACGACGCCCTCGAACTCCGCCATCGACTTGGCCGCGCCCATCTTCCACCACTGGTCCCAGGCATTGGGATCATCGAGCCCGGCCACCCGGACCGCGAGGGCGGTCGTGGCGTCCTCGCTGAACACCGGGCCCTGGATGGATTCTTTGACCAGCAGGGTGTCGGTCCGGATGGTGCCGCCCGCCCCCTTCACCGGGATCAACTCCGTCCGGCTGACGAATGGCTGCTCGGCGCCGTCGTAGCGGTAACCAGCGCCCTGCTTGACGAGCCGGTAGACATCGACCCCGTCTTGGGTGTTGACGGTGTGCGACCACCCGACGAAATCGTTGAAGCCAATGGCCGGGGTCGGCATCCCGACCAGGGTCGTGCCGTAGAAATTCCGATCGCCGGTTACCAGATGCGCCTCGAAGAACAGATAGAGATCTTTCCACAGCAGGTGGGGGTTCCCGAGCAGCAATGCGTTCCCGGTGGCTGACCGCTGGGGGCTGATAGCCCACATGTTGGAACCGGGCGGCGCGTCGTTGTTCATGGTCTCGGGCAGGTCGGCTTGGCCGAAGAACATGAACAGGAAGTTGATCACCCGCTGCCCGTGGGCCAGCGCATCCTGGGCCGTTACGGGTAGGACGACCTTGACGCTGTCGACGATCCGGTCGGGATGCTGCGCCGCGTACTGATTGAACCCGGCGGCGAAGGCATCGAGATTGGCCCGGTAGGCAGGATTCACCTGCTGATACCACTGGGCCGCCCGGCCGGGGATTCCCATGGTCCGGACGAACCGATCGGTCCGGAGGTTGGCCTCCCCCCAATACTCCGAGGCCCGCCCCCGGGCTTCACCGTACAGCTTGAGGACGAGATTGCCGTGGGCCGCCGCCTGGGCATAGCCGAAGGCCTTGAAGGCCTCGACATCGTTCGTGGCGTAGATGTGGGGCACGCCCCAGGTGTCCCAGAGAATTTCCGTCTTGGTTGGAGCCTCCGGGCCGGCACAGCCGGCCGCCAAGGTCAGACCCACGAGAAGTCGCTTCATGGCTATTGGGTCCATTGGTGATGGCGGAATTGCTCGCGGAGCACCTTCTTGTCGAACTTGCCGACGCTGGTCTTCGGAACCGACTCGATGAAGACCACGTCGTTCGGCAGCCACCAGGTCGCGAACCGGTCCTTGATGGCGGCGATGATGTCGCCGGCAGTGAGCGTGATGCCCGGCTTCTGGACCACACACGCCAACGGCCGCTCCTCCCACTTGGGGTGATAGATCCCAACGACCGCCGCTTCGAGGACGCCGGGATGCATCATGATGGCATTTTCGAGCTCGACGCTCGAGATCCACTCGCCGCCGCTCTTGACGACATCCTTGGTCCGGTCGACGAGCTGGAGGTACCCTTCGGGGTCAATGGTAGAGACGTCCCCGGTCCGGAACCAGCCATCCTGAAAACACTCGGCGCTCCGGGGATCGTTGTGATAGCCCTTCACGATCCAGGGACCCCGGATCTGGAGCTCGCCGAACGCGACCCCGTCCCAGGGCAACTCCTTCCCCGCCTCGTTGACGATCCGGACTTCGACAAAGGGGGCCGGGGTGCCCTGTTTCAACCGGTATTGCAGTTCTTGCTCAGCCGGCAGATTCTGGAGATGTGGTTTGATGACGCAGAGGCTGCCGAGCGGAGTGGTCTCGGTCATGCCCCACGCGTGGGTAATCCAGACCCCGAAATCGTTCCGGAACCCTTCCATGAGCGAGCGGGGGCAGGCCGATCCGCCGACGGCGATGCTCTTGAGCGAGGAGACGTCGTGTTGGTCCCGATTAACCTTGAGGTACTGGTATAGGGCGCCGATGATCGTCGGCACGCCACCGATGAACGAGACCCCCTCGCTCTCGATCAGCTCCGCGACGTCCTGGGGCTGAAGGAACGGACCGGGCCAGACCATTTTGGCACCGGTCATCACGCCGGCGTACGGCAAGCCCCAGGCGTTGGCATGGAACAGCGGCACGATGGCCAAAATGGCGTCGACGGCCCGGAGGTTCATCATATCGGCGCCGACCTGCACCATGGTGTGGAGCACGATCGCGCGGTGAGAGTACACCACACCTTTGGGGTTGCCGGTGGTGCCTGAGGTATAGCACATGGCGGCGGCCGAGTTTTCGTCGATGGCCGGGTAGCCTTGCGCTGGCTCCGACTCGGCCAGCAGCTGTTCGTAATCGAGCCCGACGGCCGGGTCGACCGGCTTTCCGTCGTCCGGGATGACAATGACGTGTTCGATGGTGCTGAGCTGCGGCCGGATCTTCTGGAAGAGCGGCAGCAACGTGGCGTCCACGCACACCACCTTGTCAGCGGCGTGGTTGGCAATGTAGACGAGCTGGTCGGGAAACAACCTGACGTTCAGAGTGTGAATGACGGCCCCCATACACGGCGCCGCAAAATAAATCTCGAAGTGCCGGTAGGAATTCCAGGCAAAAGTCGCCACCCGATCGCCGGGCTTGACACCCAGTTTGGCCAGGGCGGTTCGGAGCCGGTCCACGCGGTCGACGTATTCTTTGTAGGTGTACCGGTGCATCCCGCCTGGGGTTCGGCTCACGATTTCCCGGCGGCCGTGGAGGCGCCGGGCCCGCTCGAGCATCGTGGTGAGGTTGAGCTGCCAACCCATCATCAAGCCGTCCATGGAGCCTTCCTATTGTTTGGCGTAGGCTTCGGCGTCGCGGAGCATCCGATCGAGCACGGCCCGGTCGAGGAGCCGCCCGCGAAGCATGACTGTTTGAATGGCCTTCACGTTCCGAATATCAGCGAGCGGGTCGGCGCTCAGCAGCACCAAACTCGCGATCTTGCCCGGCTCGATCGTCCCGAGATCGGACTTGTTCATGGCTAGCGCGGCGTTCCGGGTGGCCGCCTGCAAGGCGCCCAGGGGGGTCAATCCCATCTCGACCAGCAGGGCGAGCTCCCGGTGGAGGCTGAATCCAGGTACCAACGGCATGACCGCAGCGTCGGTGCCGGTCACGAATTTTGCCTTGGCCTCGACCAGGGCCCGGAAGGTCCGCATGGTGTGGGTCCACCGAACCCGCCCGCGATCGATGTCAGCCTGGGTTGACGTCGCCGGAACGCCATCCTCGAACTCGCGCGCAGCCTTCGGAACAAACCGGAGTTCGGGAAGATCGCGAGCGGCAGGCTCGTTCTTGAGCGCCTGGGTATGAAGAACGACCAAGGTCGGATCGAACCAGACGTCCTTGCCGGCCGCCGCCTTGGCAAAGGCCAACGCCGTATTCCAATCGTAACTCGCATTGGCCGAATCACCCACGGCGATCCGGTACGACACATATGGCCAGAGGCGGAACCGCGTCTTGGCCGTATCGATGTAGCGACCCAACTGCTCGAGCAACCAGCCTTGAAGCGCGGTGCCGCGGCTGGAGTTGGCCAAGCCAATTCCCCAGTCGTGCTCGATGGTACGGTGACCGGAATCGATGGCCTCGGAGGCGAGCACCCCGTCCGGCACATGGCCGGCCACCACCAGGTGATGCTTCCGAGCCTGATCGAGGATCGCAAAATACGACGCCCGGGGCGTCTGGGAATGGACCTTGATGACGTCAACGCCGATGGTTGCGAGGGAGTCGACGGCCCGTCGCGCACTCTCTGGTGTCGGGACCGCAAGTCGACCGAGCGGGCGGGCTTTCGTAATCTGAACCCCGTCGAGTATCGGCCCGGCAATCAAGACGTCGGGACCCAACATCCGGCCGGCCCGGACCTCCTGGCGGACGTAGCCGCTTTCTTTGAGATCGCCGCCGACCTCGCGAATCGTCGTGACCCCATTGGCGAGGAACAGCGGCATCGCCCGCTCGCGATAGCCGGCGAGATGCACGTGCATGTCCCAGAGCCCGGGGATCAGGGACATCCCCTTGCCGTCGATCTTGGTGGCCGGGGTCCCGACTTTGAGCTTCCCGGTGCGCCCAACGGCCACGATCCGGTCGCCGGCGACGGCGACACTCATGCCGGATTGGGCCGGGGCGTCGGTGCCGTCGATCAGGGTGACATTCTCGATCAACACCGTGACGGCAGGGCCCTCCGCGCCACCGCAGGCCGTCAGGAGTCCCGCGAGCAGCCAGGCCGCGATCGGTTTCACCGGGGCTCCGGTTCTCATTGGGGTCGGTCGAACGTCCCCACCGGCTTGGTGTCGCGCCGATACATCTCCGGCACGAGCCAGTAAGTGTCCCCAAACTTTCGGGTTCCGGGCCAGATCTCGTCCAGCGAATTCGCATCGTACAGGGTGCCGGCCTTCATCACGTACTGGATGTTGGCAGTGTTTCGAATGTCATCGAGCGGATTGGCATTGAGGATCACCAAGTCGGCCAGTTTGCCGACCGAGATCGAGCCCAGATCATCCTCGAGCCCCAGGAAAATGGCGCCATGCATACTGGCGATTTCGAGCGCCGTCATGTTCCCGGTTGCCTTGGCCGCCATCCAGACATCCCAATGACTCCCCAGCCCCGGTTGCTGCCCGTGGGAGCCCACCGCCGAATACCCGCCGGCCGCGATAATGTCGGCGATCTGCTGGGCTTGGATGCCCATCGAGTAGTCGGTTTCCGGCCGCTTGATGAACCGGCGAGTGTGCGGAATCAGCTGGCGCCATGGCGTCCACTTCTGCTGCTTGGCATCGAGCCAGATCGGGCTTTCCTGCCAGAAGTATTCTTCGTTCCAGCCGCCGAAGCCGCTGACCAGCGGCGTATGGGAATAGACCGACCGGGTCTTGCCCATGAAAGTGGTGAAGTCCCGATAAAGCGGCGACTGCACGGTGACGTGTTCGAAGCCGGTGTGCCCGTCCATCGCCATGCCGACTTTGTGATTGAGATCCGCGCTGCCTTCGGAGGTAACCCGAAGGCCCAGTTCGCGGGCCGCGTCGACCGCCCATTGGCGCTGTTGGCGGGTGGGCTGGAGGTACTGTTTGAGCAGCATGGCCCCCCAGGACATCCGCCGCTTGACCTCCGTAACCGCAACGTCCCGGCTGGTCACCTCGTTCGTGCCCGGTGAATCGCCGGCGGTCAGGGCTTCGGCTACGCTGAAGACCCGGGGCCCCACCGTCTCACCGGCTTCGATCAGCTCGGCCGTCGGAAACGCCGCCGTCGAGGAGGTGGAGGGATCGCTGGTCGTGGTCACCCCGTACGCCAGGTAGACGGCCGATTCGAAGTTGTGCTTCGGCATCATCCCGACATGTTCGCGGTGATGATGGGCGTGCATGTCGACCCATCCGGGAATGATGGTCTTGCCCGAAACACTGACGACCCGGTCGGCGCCTTTGGTGCTGCACGACCCCACACAGGTGATCCGGCCCGCCTTGATGAGGATGGTCCCGTTCGGAATGACCCGTTTGTTCTCCAGGGTAACGATCCGGGCCCCGGTCAGGGCGATGGTGCCGGGTGGAATGGCCCGAGGACTCGAGAGCGTGATCGTGGCGGAGTCAGTTTTTCCGGTGGTGACATCGTGGGAAAAGAACCGGTTGGCGCTCGCAAAATCGACGGCGCCGGCGTGCCGCCATCGTGGGTACAGCCCGCCCACCGTCGAGAGCGGCACCGCGGTGAACGATCCGCCGGTCTTGGCAATCAGCGGGACCTGATCACCGGCGCCACCGGGGGGCAGCGGAGCCAGGTAGATGTTGTTGCCCTGATTGAACGCGATCCACTTGCCATCGGGCGAGACGGCCGCGTCGGCCGAATTCTTGACGGTGGCGTGGATCCTCCGATCGGTGCCGTCCATCCGGACGGACGCGACCTGGAGCCCGGCGGGTTTCGTCTGGCCGTAGTAGAGCCGGCCGTCGGTTCCGACGGTGACCCGCACGTCGTCGGGGCCGCTGCCGGCGACGACGACCTGGGTGACGTCCGTTTCCTGGCCGCCTGCGACTGGGATCCGGACCAGGTCATAGTACGGATTCCGAACCAGCGTCGAGCCCCTGGCCGTGGCGCCCGACCCTCGGGCCACCACGATCTCTCGGCCATCGGGAGTCCAGGCTGGGTTCAGATACTCACCGGAATCGGCCGTCAGGCGGACCGGGGTGCCTCCCGCCACCGGTACCCGCCACAGGGCGCCACTGCGGGCGTCGTCGACCGTGGTAAAGGCAATCGATTGTCCGTCGGGCGACCAGGCCGGCTGGAACTCCTGCGGTTCAAACCCGGCCGGCGTCAGGCGCCGCGGGGTCCCCGTCGGGAGGTCCATCAGATAGATCCGGCCGAGCGCCTGGAACGCGAGGGCCCGGCCGGTGGGCGAGGCACTGGCCCACCGAACAAACCGCACATCAAACGCGCCGTCAGAAAGCTTGTTCTTGGTCCACACTTGTTCCGAGATGGTCCGGTGGACCCGAGCGGAGAACGGAATGGTGGACACCCGCCCGCTCGCCACATCGACGCGGCGGATCTTGCCCCCTTGATGGAGGACAATGCTCCGGCCGTCGGCCACCCAGCGGTATCCTGGGTACGTGCCGTTGAGCGGGATGCTCTCCTCCGACAGGTCCATCTCGACGGGGTCCATCAGGAGCCGCTCAGTCCCGAGACGGAGGTCGCGGATCCACAGCGCCGACCGCGGCCCAAACACCTGGCCCTTGAACTCGAGGGTCCCGCCGGGAACCTTCCGCATGAACGCCAGGTAGCGCCCATCCGGACTCGGCTCGGCGGCGTAGGCCCCGCCGCTGGTGGAGCGGTCCTGCTGCTGCGACTCGCCGGCGGTAATCGGCCTGACCTCGCCGGTCTTGAAATCGTAGCGGTGGATTTGGATCGTGCCCTTGAGTACGTCTTCTTGGCCCCAAAACCCGGTGGGTTGGGCGGTATATACCTCGTAGTACAGAAACCGGCCGTCGGCCGAGGTCGTGGGCCGGGAGGGCATCTTGCCCGGGGCACCTTTCACCAGTTCGACGCCTTGGCCGCCACTCCGGTGATACATCACCAGCGACCGGCCGGCGACCTCCTTGATCACAACGATGTACTGGCCGTCCGACGTCCACACCGGCGAGCGCATCAGGGCCGTTGGTTCGAGGGCCACCGAACGGGGGTTCCCGCCATCGGCATCCATCAGCCAGAGGTTATTCTGGCCCTTCCGGTCTGAAATGAAGGCAATCGTCTTCCCGTCGGGCGAGAATCGGGGATGGAAGTTGACCGCGATCCCGGCGCCCTGGGTCAGGCTCTCGGCCTGACCACCCGTTGCCGACACTCGGTAGATCTGACTCAGCAGATCGAATACCACCCATTTCCCGTCGGTGGACACATCGATCGAGGTCCACGTCCCTTCATCGACCGTGAAATCGATGTCGCGGGTCCGGCCCCGGGGCTTGGTGACATCCCAGCCGGTATCCGCCGGCGCTTGGGCCGCCAGCGGCTGAACAAGGGAGGCCAGCGTCAAGACGAGTCCGC
This sequence comes from Gemmatimonadota bacterium, assembly GCA_009692115.1. Taxonomy (NCBI): domain Bacteria; kingdom Pseudomonadati; phylum Gemmatimonadota; species Gemmatimonadota bacterium. Next base: position 109,266 of record SHZU01000010.1, read on the forward strand.
ACCGGAGCGCCATTCTGATCATGATTCCTCGAGGGTACCAAAGAAAAGGGGCCGGAAGCAACTCCGGCCCCCCCAAATTATGCCAATTGCCCTATATCACCATCCCGGCTCACGCCCCGTTGATTTCCTTGGTCGGGTGCGGCCAGCAGGTGGTGGGCCCGTAGGCGCGGTTGGTAAACGGATTGGCACCGACCTTCCAGGCGATGTTCTTCCGGAGGAGGTCGTTCAGCCGATGACCACCCTCGAACGACAGTTCCTTGCGCCGTTCGGCGATGACATGGGCCACCGCGTCGGCCTGGGTTTGGGCCACTAAGGGCGGGAGGCTGACCGCCGCCCGGCGGGCGTTGAGAATCGTCATGGCGTTGGCCACCTGCCCCTGTTCGGCCAAGGCCTCGGCCAGGATCAACTGGGCCTCGATAGAGCTCGCCAAGCGCATCGGGGAGTTGAGCCCAGCGTACTTGGTGGTCCGCCACAACCGAACTTCGGCGTTGAACGAACCGCGGCCGGCATCGGCCACCAAGACCCGGGGATCGCCCATGTCCCGGTAGGCGGTGGCTACCGTGTAGGCGCCAATTTGGTCGGCCAACCGCCAGAGCTTGTTCCAGCGCCGCGGACTCTCGGCGCCCCGGTCGACGGTCTTGGAGTAGGCCACCGGCACCAACTGGGCCGCCGCCGCCGCCTCGGCGTACTTCTTCAAGTCTAACTTGACCCGGGCCAGGCCGACCCGGGCCAGGTTCAGTATGTCTGCGTTGCCCGCCGTGGTGGCGAGCGTAACGGCCTCGCCGAGCTTGGTTTCAGCGGTCGTCAGAGCAACGGTCTTGGATTGGCGGGGCCCGCCATCAAACGCCACCTCGCAGAAGCCCTCGCCCATTAACAGATAGGCATAGCCGCCGTAGGCCCGAACGGTGGCCATCAACCCAGCTCGACCGGCCACTTGGGCGTCGGTCCAGCCATTCAGCCGGTTGTAGATGTCCTCCGCCTGAAACCGGGCGGTGTGGAGGGTCCGCTGCATCCCGAAGTTGCCTTCACAGGAGCCGACGACGTAGTCGTCTTGGTCGGCGTCGATCGTCCGTTCTCCCCAGTTGGCGAGCGGCACGTTGGAGTTGGCGGTTTCGTACTCGTCGGAGTGAACCGCCGAGCCCGACATGTAGTTACTGTAGGCGCACTCGAAGTCGCCGATGACGCTCCGGGTCAACACCGCGGCCAGACCGGGATCATTGATCTGTCCGGATGGGATCCGACCCGGAAATTCAACGTCGAGCAAGCTACCGCAGGCGCCCAGAGTGGCCACGAACGCCGCCGGAATCATGAGTCGGCTGATCTGCCGAACAACCATGGTATTCATTGAGGTTTCTCCTTGGTCGTCGGTTAGAAGGTGAACCGGAACGTGGTCCGGATTCGGGCCAGCTGCGGCCACGACTCCTGGGTATAGCCGAAATTGCCGTTGGTGTCGCTAGACCGGTTCGGGAGCAACTCCGGATCGATCCACTCGGCGCCGAACGAGGTTTTCTGCGCTCGCCAGAGGAACATCATGTTCTCCGCCGAGAGGGTGACCGAGCCGCGCGAGGCGCCCAGCCAGTTGGTCAGCGTGGTCGGGAAGTCATAGCTGGCCGACACGGTCCGCAGCCGGGCAAAACCGGCGTTGAAGAGGCCGGCGGCGCCAGGGCCGTTCGCGTCGAGCCGCATGGCCTCGACGATCGGGTTCCCCTCGAGCGAAGCCCGGGAGTTCCGGAAGAACGTGTGCTGAGCCCCGACGTCGCCGACGAGGGCCGAGTGGCCGCCGACGTAGTCGACCAAGCCGAGCAACCGAAGCCGCTGGCCGAGCCGCACGGTGGCGCTGAAGGAGCCGTTCCACGACGGGGTCGGACGGCCGGCATAGAGCCGGGGAGCGGTGCCGCACGGAACATCGGTACCGTTCCCTACGCCGGCATTCGGATCGGCGGAACCATTCGCCAACTTGGCGGCCAAGTCCGTGCCGCCCTCGCAGATCGGGTTGGTCCCCAACGGAAGGGTCCACGGACCGACCTGAACATTGCTGATCGTCGAGCCCCTCCACCGCTTGTAGAAGAACGAGTTCGGGGCGTACCCCCTGGCGTTCCACTGCTGGATGTAAGAGTTGCCGACAAAGGCTGTCGGGGTGCCGCCGAGATCGGTGATTAGGCTGCCGTTCGTGGCGATGGTGCCGCGGAGATCGAGGCCGAAGGTCCTCGAATTCACGACCGACCCGTCGATCCCGATCTCGATGCCCTTGTTTTGGACCGCGCCGATGTTGAGGAATTGCACCCCGGGGAACCCGCGCGACGGCCGGTTCGGTACCGAGATGATCGCATCCTTGTTGGTCTTCTTGTAGTACGTAAACTCGATCCCGACCCGCTGATTGAACATCCCGGCATCAAAGCCAAGTTCAAGCTCTTCGCCGACTTCCGGCTTGAGATCGGTGTTACCGATGTTTTGCGGGGTCACGTTGCCGCTGCCCGACGGACCAACACTGGGCTGATAGGTCTGAATCGCCGAGAACACGTCCGGCTGCTGGCCGGCCCGGCCCCAGGCACCTCGGACCTTGAACTGGGTGAGCCAGTTCAGGTTCGAGAGGAACGACTCCTCAGAGAGCACCCAGGCCAAGGCGACTTTCGGATAGTACACCGCGTCGAAGTTGCTGCCGAAGGCCGAGTTGTCGTCGGCCCGGATGGCGCCGGTCAAGAAGATCCGGTTCTTGAACGCGAACTGCTGCTGAGCATACATTCCGAAATTCTTGTTCTGGATGAATGACTCGGCTCCATCGCGGCGAGCGCCGCCGCCGACGTCCGAGGGGCCGGGGATCGGAAACTCGAACCCTTGCGCCAGGACCTGATCGAAGACCTTCGAGTAGTACTGGGCCCCGACCGAGGTGGTGGACACCAGGCTCTTGCTGAGGTTCCAGTCGGCGTTCGCTCCGTAGTCCAACGTCAGGAAGGTCGATCGGAGCTGGAGGGCCTGCTTCTGCCCCAAGCTGGAGGCAAAGAACGGGTTGTAGCCGGTGGCATCCCGGAAAACTAACTGCGAGGACTTGTTGTTGGTGTAGTCCGGACCGACGGCCAACCGATGACGAAGCCAGGGAAACGGGCGGTGGGTCAGCTGAACGGACATCGTCAGCTTGTCGATGTTGTCGTAGCCTTGAACGCTCTGATAGTCACCGGGGCGATAGAACTGGAAACCCTCACCCGGGCCGTTCCAGCCGGTCTTGGTCGTGTCGCCGGTCGGCTCGCACCACGGGAAGTTACAGGCCCAGAGAATTGACGTCGTGATCGGCTGCGTGCCCGAGGCACCCCGAGTCCGGCTCCGGACGTAGCCGAGGGACAAGTCCATCTTGAACTTGTTGCTCGGGCTCGAGTAGCTCAGGTTCGACCGAATGGCCTGCTTGTTCTGCCAGTTATAGTCGACCGGGCCTTCGTCTCGGTTGTAGTCGCCGGAGAAGAAGTACCGGAGCTGGTCGGATCCGCCGCTGATGCTGGCGCCGGCGGCGAGGGGCGTGCCGGTGCTGAAGATGTCGGGGAAACCGCGCGACTGCCGGAACCGCTGAACGTCGAACATTTTGATCGAGTTGTCGACCCGGCTCACGTAATAGTTCTTCGGGTAGCGATCCCACGGATTGGAAATCCAGTTGGCACCGGCATCGACATGGGCCTCGTAGGTCGGTCGGCCGCCGCGGCCCCGCTTGGTGATGATCTGGATCACGCCGTTCGAGGCTTCGGTGCCGTAGATCGTGGCGGCCGAAGGACCCTTGAGGACCTCGATCGACTCGATCTCCTCGGGGTTCAAGTCATTGATCCGGGACGGGCTTTCCTGGCCGTTGAACCCAAGACTCCGGGTGGCGGCTTGGTTGTTGACCCGAACGCCGTCGACATAGAGGAGGGGCTCATTGGAGAGGCTCAAGCTGCCCGACCCGCGGATCCGGGTGGTACCGCCGGTTCCGATCGCACCGCTGGCCCGAACGATCCGGACGCCAGGCACGTTGACGGACAGCATGTCTTGAAGCTTGGCCGGCGAACCGGCTAAGGCGATCGTGTTGGCGACCTGGACCTGGCCGATCGCATTGCCGAGCGACCGTCGAGTGGCCTCTTGCACGGTGCCAGTGACGACCAATTCGTCGAGCTTGACGACGAGTTCGGTCAGTTTGATCTGGATCGGCGCGCCAAGAGTCGTGGCCTCGGTGACCGAGGCTTGGTACCCGATCCGGGTGACCCGGAGCCGGACCGATGCCCCGGCCACGTCTTGGAGGCGGAACTCGCCCCGGGTCCCGGTGCGGGCCGTCAGGTCGGTGCCTTCGACCCGAACCGTGGCGTCAGCCAGGGGCCGACCGCTTCGCGAATCGACGACGGTCCCGTTGACCACGTTGGCCTGCGCGGCGAGGGCCGATGGCGCCAAGACACCGCCAGCCAGAGCCAGCAACAGCAACGTTGCTCCCCGGCCTTGCAGTGCCTGCCCGACTGAGTAAAACATGACGTGCCTCCTCAATGAATCTCAATGAATGGTGTCGGGGAATCGAATCGGGGGGGGGTAAACCCCTTTATATAAGCTCGGCCCAAGCCCAAGAAAGCGCAAGGGCCTTCAGCCCCACACTTTGGCCGCAACGCGGGCCACCAGGTTGAGCTTTCGCTCCTGAAGCTCGAACGGGATGTTGTTGCCCTTGGCAACCGACGCAAACCCGCACTGGGTCGACAACGTCAGGCGTTCGAGGGGCACGTACTTGGCCGCCTCCTGAATCCGGGCAATGACCTGATCCTCGGTTTCTTCATGGGGCCGTTTGGTCGTAATGAGCCCCAAGCAAACGATCTTGTCGTCGGCGGTCTTGGCCAGCGGAGAGAAGTCGCCGCTCCGTTCGTCGTCGTATTCGAGGAGGAGCACCTTGGCGTGGGTTCGCCGGAGGATGTCCTCGGCAATGGTGGCGTAGCTTCCCTTTCCCATGTACCGGTTGGCGTCGTTGCCACGACAGACGTGGAGACCAAAGGTGCAGCGGTCGTGGAATCCTTCCATGATCGCGTTCATCATGTCGATCCCATCGTGCACCATCTTCATCGGCTCAAAGCCCTTCCGCCGGAACCACTCCTGTTGGTGGGGGTCGAGGACCATCCCGAACTCCGGGGCGTCGAACTGGATATAGGGACAGCCGAGCCGGACCAACTCCCGGACCTCGTCGCGCAGAATGTCGGTCACGTCGGCCATGTACGCATCGGGATTCGGATAGGCCGCGGTGCTGACCCCCGGCACCCAGTAGTAGGCGTACATGGTCGGACTTGGAATCGTCATTTTGATCGGCATCCGCGTCTTCGCCCGGAGGTACACGAACTCCTCCGACGATAGATGCCGCTTCCGCTTCATCTTGCTGACTAGCCCGACGGTGACCGGGCTGGTCTCCTTCTTCCCGTCCATCGTAAACCAGTCGACGGTGTTGCCGGTAATGGTGTCGAACCCCTCCACCGCCTGGGCCAGGCTCGACGAGAACACGTTCCGGCGCATCTCGCCGTCGGTCACCACGCCGATACCCGACAACTCCTGGACCGCGACGCAGTAGTCCACGGCCCGGTCCTCGACCGCTTTCAGGCCCGCGTCATCGAGGGTGCCGGTCTTGTGGCGCTCGCGGGCGGCCAGCAAGGTCGGAGGGCGAAGCATGGAGCCGATAGTGTCGGCTCTCGGCACTCGGCGCTCGGCACTTGGCACTCGGCTTGGGGGGGTCATCGGGTATGGACCAGTTCGCCGTTGAGGTAGACTTGGTGGACCCAGGTTTTCACGCTGAGGGGGGGGCCGTCGAGGATGAGGATGTCGGCGTCTTTGCCGACCTCCAGACTGCCCACCCGGTTTGACACGCCGAGGATCTCGGCGGGGACGAGGGTCACCGACTTGAGGACATCGGCCTCCGACATTCCGTAGCCCGCGGCAATCCCGGCGTCGATCAGGAGCCACTTGCCGGCGCCGGCGGGGGCGAGGGATCCGAAGGCCCGGGAGAACGTGGCGATGGCGGTCTTGATCCCGGCGGCCGTGAGTTTGGCCGGCAACCGCTCGTCGACCGGCGGATAATCGCCCTTGTCGGGGATCTCTTCGTTGCTGATGTACGGATGGGAGACCTGGCCCAGCACCACCGGGACTTTCCGGGCGGCCAACTCGGCCCGGTATTCCCAGGCGGCGGCCCCGCCGTCGATGATCAGGTCAAACCCGAACTCCTGGGCCAGACCCAGGGCCGAGCGGATGTCGGTGGCGGCGTTGGCCTGAATCCGGGCCGGGATTTCCCGGCGGAGGAGCTTGCCTAACGCCTCCATCCCGAGGTCCCGGGCCAGCGTCGGCGTTTGTTGTTTGTTTCGTTGGTACTCGGTGGCCCGAATCAGGGCCTGGCGGAGCATCGCCACTTCGGCCATTCGGGTGTAGGGGTCACGATTCCGGGCCCGGGCGGCGGTTTTCGGCGGAGTGCCCAGTGTCATGTCCATGGCGGCGGGCTCCCGGACGATGACCCCGTCGAACGTCGGACCGGCGGTCTTGACGACGGCCCCTTGGCCCCCAAGCAACGAGGCATCCGCCGGGGCGATGTACATCGTCGTGACCCCGCCGGACAGCGCCTCGGCGTTCCGCAGCGGACCGCCTTTGCCCGATCCGAAGTTCCCGAACGGATTGTAGCTCTCGATCGCCCGGAGGGCGGGGGTGACCGGATCGCTCGCCTCGTTGAGGTCGCTGCCCTCGATCCCGATGTGCGAGGCCGCGTCGACCACTCCGGGCATCACGTATTTGCCCCGGGCCTCGACGATCAGGGCGCCGTTCGGGATCGCGACGGTGGCCCCAACGGCCACGATTTTTCCATCTTTGAAGACGACGATGCCGTTGGGGATGGCCGGCCCGCTGACGGGCAGAACGGTGCCGCCCCGAATGACGGTGGCCCGGGATTGGGCCGACGCATTGCCGCCCGCCGCGAGCAGCAAGGCGAGGGATCCTGAGATTCGCATGATCAGTTGTCCTCCTTGGCGCGCTCGAAGATCACCTGGCCGTCGCCGATGACGAGTTCGACTCGAGACCGCGGCTCGTACCAGGGGCCGTTGAACATCACCAGATCAGCGTCTTTCCCCACCTCGAGGCTCCCGACCCGATCGCCGACCCGGGCAATTTCGGCGGCGTTCCGGGTCACCATCTTCAGGGCCTCGTCTTCAGGAATCCCGTACCGCATCGCCAGCGCGGCGCAGAGCCGGAGCCATTTTTGGTTGATGACCGGCGCGTCGGTGTGCATCGCGATCTTGACGCCGGCCTTCCAAAGCACGTAGGGACCGGCCATGGCGTCCTCGCCGACCCCGATGCGAGGGCCTAACGGGAGGACGACAGCTGAAATCCCCCGTTTGGCCAACTCCGGAGCCACCTTGTACGCTTCGGTCGAATGGTGCAGGGTGAGGTCGAATCCGAACTCGTCCTTTAACCGCACCAAAGTCATCACGTCGGTGGCCGGGTGGACATGAGCGCGGACGTAGGTTTTCTTGGCCAGCACGTCCGCCATCGACTCGTAGCCGAGGTCCCGTGCCGGGGGATTGCCCTTCCGGCCATCGTCCTCCCATTTCTTGCCGGCCGCGACGTACTCCTGGGTCTTAATGAGATATTGGCGGAGATTGGCCGCCACGCCCATCGTGGTGGTGGGGTAGCGGTCGCGCGACTTGGCCCCCATCGCGAACTTCATTCCGCCTTTTTCGAGCAGCATCCGGCCGGCCAACTCAGGGCCGAACGTCTTGATCACCACCGCCATGCCGCTCACGTTTTCGCCGCTGCCCGGTCCGGTCACGATCGTGGTAACGCCGCCCGACACCGCATCTTTCCAATCCGGATCGCCAAGGTCGAGGGCATCGAGAAACCGGTGCTGGGGACCGATCAACATCGGCGAGTCATTGAGATCGGTGACCTTGGCCCCGATATGGGAGTGGTTGTCGATCATCCCGGGCGTCACGACCTTGCCGGTGCCGTCGATGATCCTGGCGCCGGCGGGCGCCGGAACACTGGGTCCAAGGGCAACGATCTTCCCACCGCGGAGCACGATGCTCCCGACGAACGGGGCCCCGTTGGCGGTGTGAATGGTCGCGCCCCGAATCACCGTGGCGGGCTCGGTCTGGGCGGTCAGGGAAGGCGGCGGCGGCGGCGCCGCGAAGGCGAGCAGCCAATACCAGGTGAGTCTCATTGGGAGTCCGAAAAGGGTTGCTTGGAACCGGACACGATGGCGCGGAGCACCACGACGGTCACGTTGTCACTTCCCCCGCCAGCCGACCTTCGGCGTCGGATCAACAGAGCCTGAGGAGGTCACCCGTTCAAACTAGGCCCGGTTTCGCCCTCGCGCTACCCGATCCGGCCGGCACGACCGTCGCCAGTCGTCCGGCCAGGCCGCAACTTCGGGTCGAGCACACTATCCGTACCTTCCCGACGACCGAGACCCATGGCCAAGAACTAAAGAGAAAGCCCGCCCCCTGCCCGCCGAGACCCCGCCCGATCACCCGCGACCAGACCATCGGCGAATACATGATGGATTTGGGGGCCTGGACCGAAGCGCAGGTATCGACAGCGTCGGCCGCCAAATCACTGGCGAGCGCCATCGGCGGGTCGGCGTTGACCCCATCGGTCGGCTTGATCGACCTCGAGCCGGGCGACACGCTGCTCCTCTGCAGCGACGGGCTCACCAAGCACGTCGACGATGCTGCCATTGCCGCGGTGCTCGGCAAGCCGATCGGCGCGGAAGCCCAAGCCCGCGAGTTGGTGGCCCTGGCCTTGGCCGGCGGCGGCACCGACACCGTCACCGCCATCGCGTGGCCCGGGTCGGCTAGATCAGCGGCGCTTTCCACCCACCCAGGGCGGTCTCGATCACCTTCGCGGCCGCCAGCGCCACGTCCTCCCGCCACGGCTTGGCCACGCATTGGACCCCGATCGGCAATCCCTCGGGCGAGGTGCCCCCGCGGACCACCGCCACCGGCCACCCAGTGATGTTGTGGGGTTCGTTGTAACTGTCCCCGTACCCCGCGGCATTCGAGCCACCGTGCTTGACCGCCGGGAACGCCATGGCCGGACAGACGATCAGATCGACCGACTCCATCATCCGGCGCAACTGTCCCCGGACCTCGTCGAGTTGCTCCACCAGCAGCGTCAGCTGTTCGGCGCTCACCGGCTTGGCGCCGGCAAACCATCCGCCGACGGTCCCACCGTTAGGCGTGCCGGCCCCTTCCAGCAGCCGCTTGAGCCAAGCGCCCCCATCGGCCCCGGCCATCTCATGCCAGAGTTCGGTGGCCCGGTTGAGTCCGGCTGGAAGCCGCTCCTCGACCCGGGCGCCGGCTTGCTGGAGGGCCAGGGCCGCGGATCGAACGACCTCGACCGTTTCAGAGGTCGGCTTCTGGACGCCGTTGTCGGTAAAGAAGACCACCCGAAGACCGGGAATCGCCACCCGCCGCGAGTCGAGCAACGGCACCGGCATCCCGTACGGATCTTCGTCGTCGATCCCGGACATGATCGGAATCAATCGGGCCAGGTCGTCGACCGTCCTCGCAATCGGGCCGAGCTGGGTCCACGACTCCATCAGGCCGCGGTACGATACGGCATGACCGGTCTTCGGAATCCGGCCGTGGGTTGCCTTGAGACCCGCCACGCCGCAGTAGTGGGCCGGCATCCGGATACTGTTCCCGGTATCGCTGCCGACATCGAACGGCGAACCGCCCGTTGCCACCAGGGCCACCGGTCCGCCGCTGCTTCCGCCCGGGGTTCGGGTCAGATCGTAGGGGTTGTTGGTCCGCCCATACACCGCGTTGTCGGTCTCGTCGGACCAGGTGAACTCTGGGGTGTTGGTCTTGCCCAGCAAGATCCCGCCGGCCGCCCGAAGCCGGGCCACCACCGTGGCGTCCTTGGTCGGGACCCGCTTGGCCCAGCCGATCGTTCCAGCCGTCGACACCACCCCGGCCGTATCGAGCGAATCCTTGATCGAGAACGGGACGCCATGCAGGGGCCCGAGCAGCTTTCCCCGGGCCAGTGACGCGTCCGCCGCTTTGGCCGCAGTCCGGGCCCGGTCGTCGGTCAGGTACACCATGGCGTTGATCTTCGGGTTGACCTGGTCGATCCGCTTCAAGCAAGCCTCGACGACCTCGAGGGACGAGACCCGTTTCTGCCGGATCGCCACCGCCAGTGTCCCCACCGAGGCGTAGTGGAGCGTGGCCTCCGTCAGGGCCGCCGCCAGAGTACCCTCGGCGTCGAGCTCCGGCCACGGGAGTGCGGCACCGGCTGCGAGCGTGGCCACGAAGGCCCGTCGGGGAACATTCCGAGTCTCGTCCATGATCGGGAACCTCAGTTGGGCAGAATCGTGGCCAAGCGGTCGAGCCGCCCTTCGATCGGGTCGAGGCCTTCGACTGAGAGCCGGACCGTCGAAGGGCCCCCGTTCACGAATGGATCGGCCCGCTCGACGATCAGGGTAAATGACCGCGCCGCACCGGCCGAGTTGATGCGAGCCCGACCGGTGATCGAGGCCCAGCCCGATTTGCTTTGAAGGGTGCCGAGGGCCACCGACCGAATGGTGGTCTTGGTCGCGCCATCGACGAGGGTGATCGTGCCCGTCGCGTGCCGGCTCTGGCGCGCCTGCTGCACGGCGATCGTGACCTGGATCCGCGATCCGCCGGCCAACGGCGTCGCGGCGCCACCAACGGCAACCCGCCGGGCCACGGCGAGATCCATCGGCCGGCTCGGCATGTTGCCGGTTCGGCGGAGCACGACACCGCCTTGGTCGCCGGTGGCCTTCCCGTCCCGAAGGGCCACCCGGCCGTTCACCAGCACGTGGCGAATCCCCTCCGACCAGGCATCGGGCTTCTCGAACGTGGCGTGATCGATGACCGTGGCCGTATCAAAGACCGTGATATCGGCGGCCATGCCCGGCGCGAGCAGCCCGCGGTCCACCAACCCAATCATGGCCGCCGGGAGCCCGGTCATTTTTCGAATCGCGTCTTCCCAAGTCAGGGCGTGGGTTTCCCGGACGTACCGGCCCAGCACCCGGGGAAAGGTCCCATAGTAGCGCGGGTGACCCCGGCTGCCGGTTGCCGCCCCGCAATCGCAGGCAATGGCCGCCGAATGGTACTGCATGATCTTGACGAGGTCCGCCTCGATGCCGAAGCCGAGGATGGCCCAGGGCGACTCGGTCTCCAGAACCTTGACGACGGCGTCACCGGGGGAGGTGGCGCCCGACTCATGGATGATGTCGGAGAGCCGGCGGGTGCCCAAGACCATGATCGATTCCGGCCCGTTGAACCGGGCCTTGATGGCCTCGTCGGATTCCTTGACGATCCGGGCCCGAAGCGCCGGGTCCTTAAACCGGGTCCGCATGGCCTCGGTGCCGCCGTCCTGGGCCCAACCCGGAACGATCAAAGCCGAGAGCGCGGTCTGGCCGGCCAAGTAGGGATAGACGTCCGCCGCCACCCACCGCCCCGCGGACGACGACCGGGTCATCATCTCGATCACGGCGGCCGCGGTGCCCTGTTCGTGACCCTGGATCTTCATGTGGGTAAACTGGCCGACCAAGCCGGCCCGCTCGCCGATCAGCCGGGTTTCCTCGACCCCGGCCCGAGAGCTGTATCCGCTTTCAGGGGTGGACCGGTCATGGTTTGGAAAGAAGGTCCGCCACCGGCCGGCCGGCTTGAGGATCTCGACCACTTCGTCGGTCGTGGCGAAGTAGGCCGGCTTGTAGTCGAGCCCCGAGGCGACTCCGAACGCCCCCGCCCCCAAACCCGCGAGGATCAGCGATTGCATCTTTTCCACTTCAGTAGAGGACGGACGTCGGTTCGTAGGTCCCATCACACTCTGCCACACTGAGTTGAACCCAATGCTGGCCGCGACGTTCAGGGCGAGTCCTCCCTGCCCGATCGGCCGAAGCTGGGCGGCCAAATCGGTCGGACCGCCGCCATCGGCGTTGAGCAATTCGGTCGTGACCCCCTGGGTCAGCATGTTGACAGCCGTCGGCAGGGCGGCCGGACTCGCATGGCTGTGAACGTTGATGAATCCCGGTGCCACCATCAGACCCCAAACGTCGAGGTCGGTTGTCGCTTGCACCCCCGCGAGGTTCCCGATCCGGGCGATCCGGCCGCCGCTGATCGCGATATCGGCCCTGAACCGCGGGGCCCCGGAGCCGTCGACGATCGTGCCGCCGCGGAGGATGGTTTCGTACCGGGGCGACGGAAGCGCCTGAAGCACCTGCTCGATGAACCCGTCGAGGTCCCACTCGCGGCCGGGGGTATACCCGAGCCGAACGACCACGAGCCCCCGGGACGGGATGACCGCCACGTTCTGCTGATCGTAGCCCATGAAAAAGAATGCGTCAGTCGGGAGGCGTTGGTGGGGCCGCTTCCCGTTGGCCCCCCCGGCATTGATCCAGACCTGGGCTCCGTACCCGCCGGTCGAATCCGCCTTGGCCGGGGAGGTTGAATACTTCACCCACCCTTCGGGCAGAATCCGGACCCCGTTCCAGACCCCATCATTCAAGTACAGCTGTCCGAACCGGGCCCAATCGCGGGCGCTCGCGAACATGAACGACGACCCCACAAACGTCCCCGAAGGGTCCGGCTCCAGCACGGCCGTGTGCATGCCAAGCGGCTCGAACAGGGTCCGGCGGGGGAACTCCCGGTAGGCGCTGTCGTTGCCGATCGTGTGCCGAATGATTCGCGAGATGATGTTGGTGGTGCCGCTCGAATACGACCAGCGGGCGCCGATCGGGTCGGCCAGCGGGAGGCCCGCGGCAAACCCGCCGGCGTCGTGGGTCAAAAAGAGGTCCCGGGCCACATCGCTGGTTCCCAGGCTGTAGCTCTCGTCGAACGCCAGACCCGAACTCATTCGCATCAGGTCCTCGAGCCGAATGGCCGCCCGGGGGTCGCCAGCCTGCTGCCACTCCGGCACGGCCGCCGAACGATCCAGGGCCACCTTGCCCTGCCGGACGAGAATCCCGATCAGGGCATTGGTGACGCTCTTGGTCATCGACCAGCCGAGTTGCGGCGTCGCGGCGTCGTACCCCTTCGCGTAGCGCTCGGCCACGATCCGCCCGTTCCAGGCCACCACGATCCCCCGGGTCTGTTTCGGCTGGGCCGCTGTCGGCTCAGCGAAAGCCCCGTCGAGGGCCGCCCGGAGCTTGGCGGCGTCGACCCCCTCGGGCAGTTGGGTGGTATCGATTCGTTCACCGGCGGGCCAGAGCGCCTGGGAACGAACCAGGCTGGCACGCCGGGCCCCGGCGGAGCCGGCCCACGGCATCGAATCCGATCGCAGGGAGCAGCCAAGGCCGGGTTGCCAAACGGCCCGGCGGGACTCCGCCCCGGGAATCCAGGCCACCACCGATCGGGTGGCACTGTCGACCCGGTACGGGATCGGGGCGGCCAACTTGAGCTCCTGGCTCAACGCCTCGGCCGCGGACCGGTGGGAGACGAAGACCGTGGAGCAGAGCATCTTCGCGGCATATCCGGTCACCAGACCGGCCGGCGCCTGAGCCACAGCAGGAGCCGCCGCCACGGCGGTCAGGAGCAGGGCGAGACCGGGTCGGTTCATGACGTCACTTCCAGATCGCAATCGTGTCGAGGGGCTTCCGGGTCAAATCGGGGACCAAGGCACCGGGCGCGGGATATCCGACCGGCATGACCAGCATGGCCTTCTCGTTGGCCGGCCGGCCCAACAGCTCCGCCAAGAACCCCATCGGATTCGGGGTGTGGGTCAAGGTGACGAGGCCGATCTGGTGCACCGCGGCGATGAAGAATCCCGCGGCGATGCCGCAAGACTCCTGGGTGTAGTAGTAGGTTCGCTTCGACCCATCGGGCTTGACCCCGTAAGCCTGGCGGAACAACACCACCACCCAGGGCGCGTCGGTCAAATGAGGTTTGTGCTCATCGGTGCCGAGTGGCGCGAGCGCCTCGACCCACTCTTCGGGGGCCCGGCCGTGATAGAAATCGTGTTCCTCGAGCTCCGCAGCCTCCCGGATCTTTCGCTTCAGCTCGGGATCGGACACCGCGACAAAGGTCCACGGCTGTTGGTGGGCGCCACTCGGCGCCGTGCCGGCCACCCGGAGCGCGCATTCGATCAAATCCTTCGGCACCGGTTCAGGGGAGAAATGGCGGGTGGTGCGCCGCCGATTCATCTCCTCGTAGAACGCCCGGCCCTGTTGCCGGGACGCCTCAAGCGACTGGCGGGTGAACACCAGTGGCACGAACGGATGGGCCTTCCCGGCGAACTGCGATGCGGTGGTATCACTCATGGTGTCAGCGAGTTTGGGGAAAGCCAAGGTTGACCGAGCTGGTGGCCGGGTCGGGCCACCGGCTGGTGACGACTTTGCCACGAGTGTAGAAATGCACCCCATCGGGTCCGTAGATATGGGTGTCGCCGAACAGCGAATCTTTCCAACCGCCAAACGAGTAATAGGCCACCGGTACCGGGATCGGAACGTTGATCCCGACCATGCCACAGGTCACCTCGGACTGAAACCGCCGGGCCGCCCCGCCGTCCCTGGTAAAAATCGCGGCGCCGTTCCCATACTGATTCTGGTTGACGATATCGAGCGCCTCCTCGTACGTCCCCGCCCGGACCACCGACAGCACCGGGCCGAAGATCTCGTCCCGATAGACCGCCATACTGGGTGTGACTCGGTCAACCAGCGACACGCCGAGGAAGAAGCCCTGGCCCGCAAAGGTCTGGCCCCGGCCGTCGGTCACCACCGTGGCCCCCTCCTGCTTAGCCAGATCGAGGTAGGAGGCCACCTTGTCGCGATGCTCCTTGGTAATCAGGGGACCCATCTCCGCGGCCGGGTCGGTACCCGGCCCGATCTTGATCCGGCCGAGCCGGGCCGCAATCGCCTCGACCAAGGCATCGGCGATCGACCCCACGGCCACCACCACCGAAATGGCCATACATCGCTCACCGGCCGATCCGTACGCCGCACTGACCGCCGCGTCGGCCGCCGCGCCAAGATCGGCGTCCGGTAGCACCACCATGTGGTTCTTCGCTCCGCCTAACGCCTGGACCCGCTTTCCGGCGGCGGTGCCCCGCTGGTAGATGGCCCGGGCCACCGGGGTCGACCCGACGAAACTGATGGCCTGGACGGTCCGATGATCGAGCAACCGGTCCACCGCCACCTTATCTCCGTGGACCACGTTGAGCACCCCGTCGGGGAGGCCGGCCTCGGTCAGCCACTTGGCGAGCACCAACGCGGCGGAAGGATCCTTCTCCGACGGTTTCAGAATGACCGTATTACCGCAGGCAATGGCGTTCGAAATCATCCAGAGCGGAACCATGGCCGGGAAGTTGAACGGCGTAATCGCGGCGACGACCCCAAGCGGCTGGCGGATCGAATAGACGTCGACCCCGGTCGACACGCCCTCGCTGTAGCCGCCCTTGAGCAACTCGGGAATGCCCGCCGCAAACTCGACGTTCTCGATGCCCCGGGCCACCTCGCCGGCCGCGTCGGACGGGACCTTCCCGTGCTCTTGGCTGATGACATTGGCCAACTCGGCCCGTCGCTCCACCAGAATGTGCCGGAACCGAAAGAACACGTCGGCCCGTTTGCCCAACGGGGCGGCGCTCCACGACACGGCCGCCTTGGCCGCGGCCGCGACGGCCTCATCGACTTCCTCGGCCGAGGCAAAGTCGACCGCGGCCTGCTGCTCGCCGAGGGCCGGATTGAAGACCGGACCGCTCCGGCCGGAACGACCCTTGACCTCGTGGCCGCCGATGTAATGAGAAATCGTTCGCACAGAAAACCTATTGGCAGTAGTGACGGGCGGTAGCCGCGAGAACGTCCGCGGTCTGATAAACACTTTCCAGATCGACCCATTCGACGGCCGCGTGGGCCCCGGCGCCGGTCGGGCCGAACACCACGGTCTCGACGCCGGCGGCGGCCAGCAAGGCCGAGTCCATCCACGGGGTGTCGCCCACCATCTTGGGCGTCGAGCCCAGCACGCCGAGAGCGCCGACGGCCAACGACCGAACGATGCCGGCCTCGGGCGAGACTTCGAACGGCTCCCGCGCAAAAAAACATTCCACCCGAGACTGAAAGCCGGGATCCTCGGCCTCGAGTTCGGACCGGAGCGCCTGGATCTCGGCCATCGCGCTGGCTTCGGTTTCGCCGGGGATGGTCCGCCGCTCGATCTCGATCCGGCAATTCGCCGCGTAGGTGCTGAGCCCGGTGCCACCATGGAGGGTCGCGGCGTGAAGCGACGGCGGGCCGACCAATCGGTGGGCCAACCGGCGCCGGAGCTCTTGCTCCAACCGATCGAGGCGGCCCAAGAACCGCCCCATCCGCATATTCGCGTCAAGGCCTTGGTCGACCTTGCTCCCATGCGCCGCCCGGCCCTGGGTTTCGACCGCAATCCAGAGATACCCCTTGTGGGCCAGGCAGATCTCGAGCGCGGTCGGCTCGGTGACGATGGCACCGTCGACCTTGATCCGTTGAACCAGATCGGCGGTGCCGCAGCTGCCGTACTCCTCATCAGCCACCGCGGCCACGATCACGTCCCCCCGAAGCCGGGCGCCGCTTTCCTGGAGCAGCTTCACGGCGGTGATGCTGGCCGCCACACTGCCCTTCATGTCGAAGGAGCCCCGCCCATAGAGCTTACCATCCCGCACGGCACCCGAGAACGGCTCCGCCATCCCCTCGACCTCGACCGTATCATAGTGGCCGTTCAGCATCAAACTCTTCCCGCCCCCGGTACCCCGAAGCCGGCCGGTGACACTGATCCGGCCCGGTTCGGGCTCGTACCGCTCGACCTCGAGGCCAAGTTCCGCGAGCCGGGCCGCAGTGTAGTCGGCAATCTCCCGTTCGCCGGGCGCCCCAGCGACCAGTTTGGGGTTGACGGAGTTGATTTGGACCAGGCGCTGAAGGATGGTCAGGCACCAGGCTCGGCACTCGGCACTCGGCACTCGGGGCTCGGCGGTCAGAAGGTGCGGGGGAAGGTAATCAGGGGAGTGGGGTTGGTTTCAGGTGGCGGTTGAACCACGAGAGGGAGCGGGTGATTCGGTCTTGGATGTGGACGGGGTTTCGAATCCCATGGCCTTCGCCGGGGTAGATCATGAATTCGGTTTCGACGCCGTTGTGCTGGAGGCCTTTCCAGAATTCGTAGGATTGGGCGGCCGGGGTTTCGATGTCTCCCTCGCCGACGAGGATGAGTGTCGGGGTTTTGGCCTGTTTGATGAAGGTCATCGGGGCGCTCCGGGCATAGACCTCGGAGTCGTCGTAGACGGCGGCGCCGAAGTAGCCCAGCAACCATTCGTTGATACCGTTTTGGGCCCAGTAGCTCAGCCAATTGGCAATCCCGGCACCGGCCACGGCCGCTTTGAAACGCCGGGTTTGGGTCACCGCCCACATCGTCATGTAGCCGCCGTAGCTCCAGCCGGTGATCCCGACCCGGGCGGTGTCGATCGGCGCTCGGAGGCCGGCCGCGTCGACACCGAGCAGGATGTCCCGGAGGTCGCCGTAGCCGAAGTCTTTCACGTTCGCCCGCGTGAACGCCTGGCCAAAGCCCTGACTCCCGCGCGGATTCGGCAGGAAGACGTAGTAACCGGCCTCGAGCAGCGACCGCTCCGTAGTGGTGGCGCTGCTCAACCAGCGCGGTTGATGGGCCGAGGCGGGGCCGCCGTGCACGATGACCACCATCGGATGGCGGCGGGACGGGTCGGCGTTCTTCGGGTGGAGGAGCCAGCCCTGGATCGTCAAGGCGTCGCTGGTCCAATGGAGATTGGCGCTTTGTCCAAGGACCGGCTCGAGTCCGTCATTGACTCGGGTGACCTGCTTCCACTGACCGATCGGCCCGGCCCACACTTCCGGCGGCCGCTCGAACGAATGCCGGATCAACCCCGACACCGCCCCGTCCCGCGAAAGGGCGAGGCCCCCAACCCCGACGCCCGCCACCGCGTGGATACTCTCGCCGGCTTGCCAGAGCAGCTTGGTCTCGCCGGTTCCGGGGTCGACGGTGCCGATCGCGCTCCCGCCATCGGCCCAGGCTGTGAAGACGATTCGGTTCGGACCGGCGGTCCAGGCGAGCCAGTTGGGCGAGATTTGAATGCCCGGCGTCAGGTTCCGGGGCACGCCACCCGCGGCATCGACCAGGTACACGTCCCCGCCGGGAACCCCCTCGTCGCTCATCAACCCGCCGACATAGGCGATCCGGCTTCCATCTGGCGACCACCGGGGCGAGGCGATTTGCATCCCAGGCTTGCCTAACGATCGGGCACCGCTCCCGGTGGCGTCCATGATCCAGATTTCATCGGTGTACCAGCCGCTGTCGCCCGGGCCGGGGGCCGCCGCGGCCAGGAATCGGGAACCATCCGGCGACCAGGCAAACTCGTGGACGTAGAGATCGGGTCGCGAGATCTGCCGAACCACGCCGGTGGTCAGGTCGACGGCCGCGATCCGCTGAGCATCGAATTGCCGGCCGATCAGCCCGGTGTCCCGGGCTTGCGGGGCCAGCGGGCCCGACGGGCGGGTTGGATTCTCCGTGTTGAGCAGCGCGATGGTCCGCCCGTCGGGAGACCATCGGAGGCCGGCGGTGTTGCCGCGGAGCCAGGCAACTTGGCGGACCGCTCCCGACGCCCTCGTCATGACGTAGAGGGCCGGCCGCCCACCCGATTCGGCAAGCAGGGCCAACCGGGTCCCATCCGGCGACCACGCCAGGTCTCGTTCCGTCCCCCGAACCGCCGGGACGACCACCCGCCGGGCCGTCCCCCCGGCGACCGCGACGACGTTCACGCCCGGGGCGTCCGCCGGATCCCGGGGACCGATCCAGGCGAGCATCGTCCCGTCCGGAGTGAGCGACAGATCGCGAAACGACCGAGCCTCTCGGGTGGTGTTCGGACGTTGGGCACCCACCGAAACCGCCGTCGCGAGCAGCCCGAGCACGATCCCAAATGATCGGAAGGGTAAAAGCATGGAGACTCCGCAGCCTGGTGAGGTGTGACCAAGATAAAGCAATCGGGGCGAGCTTTCGCTCGCCCCGATGCGCCAAAGTTACCCAACAGCCCCAAGGGTCAGGGCGTGTCGACGGTGCAGTCGGCCGGTTTGTAGTTTGGGTTGTTCTCTTCCGGCTGCGGGACGATCAACGCGGCTTGGGTACCCCGCGTCAACCCCTGTTTGTGGTACGCCCCGGACGGATAGACCGCCTGTTTCGCCCGACCGTACTGGCGGACCATCCGGCGGAGATCGCCGAGACGGTGAGCGGTCAAGTACATCCAGAACGCCCGCTCCCGGAAGGTCAGGTTTTCCTGCGCGGTCCTGGTGCCGGGATCCACCAGCGGAGTAAGCGCCGGCACGGTGGCCCGGGCCTCATTGAGCTTCTGGAGCCAGAGGCCGGTGCTGTTGGCCTGGAGAGCTGCCTCGGCCTCGATCAACCGCGCCTCGATCCCGGTCGCCATTGCAACCGGCGAGTCGATCGTGAGGTACTTCCTCTGGACCACCATCGGGGTCACGGTGTCGTTCCGTGACAGACCCGTCGCGGTCACTGGAACCCGCGGGTCCGCGGCGCTGGCGAAGTCGAGGCCGGTGCCCCCTTCCAGATTGGAGACCGAGTAGATGTCGCTCGCCGTCTGGAGTTGGACCTGGTTGGTCTGCCGGCCCGGAGGGGCGGCATGGAGGAAGTTGTAGACGAAAGTCGTGGGCACGGCGGCCACCGCGGTGGCCGCCTGGGCATATTGGCTCAGGTTGAGCAGGGCCCGGCCCCGAATCACCGCGATCATGTTCTGGATCCGGGCATCGCCACCGGTGCTCCCGGCCGCCGTGGCCAGCCGCTCGAGCGCCCGATTGAACAGCTGCGCCGTGGTAAAGGGGGTCCCCAAGCTTATGGCCGGATCCCGCTCGGAAATCGGCGTCCCCGAGCAGAACATTTCACCGAACATCACGTAGCTGAGCCCAGCCAAGCCCCACATTTCACCGGTCCGAGGATCGCTCGCCGGCAGCCGGCGAGCGGCGCCCTCGAGCGCGGTTCGAGCGCGTTGGAGCGCGTGGAACGGGCCGCCGTTGCCCGAGGCGACGCTGTTGGTGGCCAACACGCTGCGGAGATCCCATTCACGAACCGCGGGCGGCGTGCTCGCGTGCATCAACTCGTCGACAAACATGCCTCCGAAGATGACCACGCCGCTGCCGCCGGTCGTCGCCACCACGATGTCGGAAATGGCCCCGGAATAGAGCGCCGCCTGCCCCTCCGGCGTCTCCAACTTGTCCGGGGTAATCACGTCCGGAGTATCCGGCATGAGAATAGTGTCCTTCGAGCAGGCCGTCGCGAACCCGGCAAGCAGCAACGTGCTCCCGACGACGCGGGCCAAGCTCGTGAATTTGCTGGTCATGACCTGATAATCCTTTCGAGCTGGCATGGTTAGAAGCCGAGGTTGACGCGGAAGATTCCGATCAGCGGCTGGGCCTGCTGAACGAAGTTGTAGTTCGGACCGTCGACGGATTGAGTGTTGTTCTCCGGGTCCCAACTGGTGAAGCCGAACGTCTTCAGATACAGGTTTCGGCCGGTCAAGGTGATGTTCATGGTCCGGGCCCCGAACAGACCGGCCAGCGACTTGCTGCCGGTATAGGTGATCGACGCCTCGCGGAGCCGCAAGTGTTCGGCATTCTCTCCGTAGGCGCCGAACGCCCGCGGACCGGCAATCGCCTTCGCTTGCTCCTTGAGCGACACGGAGGGGTCATGGAGAGCCTGGCAGTTCACCTGGAAGGCGCACTGGAACAGACCGTTGACGTTCAGGGTGACGAAGCCACCGCGATAGTCGAACTGCCCACCGATTCGGAGCCGGTTGTTGAAGAGCGACAAACTGGTGTTAACTGCCAAGTTCCGACTCGGTACGGTCGAGCCGAGGAACATCAGGGTATCCGTCACGGTCACTTCGCTCGGATCGATGGCACCGTCGCCGTTTTTGTCCGCGAAACCGGTCAAGCCCTGCCACCAGAGCCCGAACATCGGGTATCCGGGAATGTTCTTGAAGCCGAACCCGACGATCGGCGGTACCCCGGGCGCCAACGAAACCAGCCGGTTTTTGTTGCCGGAGGCCTCGACTTGGACGTCCCAGGTAATGCTCTTCTTCTCGATCACCCGGGCATTGATGGATATCTCGACGCCCTCGTTGGTGACGACCCCAACGTTTTCCAGCCGGGCGGACACGCCACCCAACGAGAACGGCTGCGTCCGTTGCACCAAGGCATCACTGGTCTTCTTGTTGTAGTAGGTAACCTCGAAGTTGACCCGGTTGTTGAGAAAGCCCGCATCGAAGCCGGTCTCGAATTCCCGGGACCGCTCCGGCTTCAGGCCGGCGTCGCCCAAACCACCGAGGGTCACGCCCGGAACCGCGGGCTGTCCGAAAATCGACGCGGTCACCGGCGTTGCATACGTCAGCGCATCGAGCGGCCGCGGTGACTGCCCCGTGACGCCGAAGGCGGCCCGGAGCCGGAGGCTGTTGAGCAAACCGCCATCCTTGGGCTCGATGGCCACCCACGACCCGGCCACCTTGGGATAGTAAGCCGAACGCGACGCCGCACCGAAGGCACTGTTGTCGTCGATCCGGAGCGCCCCGCTCAAGAAGAGCCGGTCGTCGAGGCTCACCTGTTGCTCGACATAGGTGCCCAAGGTGATGACGTCGAAGGTCACCTCCGACAATGACTTCTGGGCACCGGCGGACAGGGCGATGATGCCCGGAGGCAGGATATCGGCTTGGCCGTTCACGGCGAATAACTTGTCGTGGTTGTACTGGACGCCGAGCGAAGTCTTGGCTCCGATTCGCCCAGTCAGCGTGTACTGGGCAGTGCTGTTCAGATCGACCGTGTACTTGGTGTCGATCGACCGGTTGAACATCCGTTTGCCCTGGTTCTCCGTGCCGCAGGTCAAGCAACCCTGGCCCCGGAACACGTTCTGTTCATCGACGTAGTTGAGGTAGTCAAGCCCAAAAGTACCGCGGCTCGACAGCCACGAGAACGGCCGCCAGTTGACGGTCCCGCTGTTGATGAAGTGATCGTTCTTCCGGTAGGTCTCTTCCCCGATCGAATTCGCCGGCCGGGAGAAGCCGTAGCCCCCTGTTGCCGGGAACAGAGCCGGATTGGCCGAGCCAAACATCGCCGTCCCGATCATCGACTGGAAATTGTCGCCGGTCTGGGGCAACCGGATGTTGTTGACGACAACGCCCGAGGAAACCGAGACCTCGAGGTTGCTTCGGGGACTCGCGTTCAGATTGAGGCGGAAGTTGTACTTGTTGAAATGGTTCGGGCGGACCTGGGAGTGCGGCAGATCGGCCACGGTGGCCAGGCCCCGCTTGGTCGCCAAAAAGTCGGCCTCAGCGTCGGCGAGCTTCAGAACCCCGGTCTCGAGTTCCGATTCAGCCGATACGAAGTACCGCATGACGTCGGTACCGCCGGCAACGCTGGTACCCAACTGGTTCCGGAACCCGGTCGTGAACGGCGTCGTGGCTTGGGGATTGAGCAGATCCAAGACGTTCCGTTGCGCCACCTGGCAGACGCCGGCCTTTTCCTGCCAAGTAAAGCAGTCAGAGTTTAGGGCCCCGACCCGGCTGTTGAAATACGTGCTCGGATAGTGGTAGGTGTCTTTGATCCCGCCGCCTTCGATCCAGCTGTTCCACAGCGGCGCCCCGGCCCGACCCCGCTTGGTCGTGACCCGGATAACGCCGTTGGCGGCCTGGGTTCCGTAGAGCGTCGCCGCCGACGGGCCTTTCACGATCTCGATCGATTCGATTTCTTCCGGATTAAGATCGTTCAACTTCGACACCGTACTCCCACCGACGAACCCGCCGGCCGCGGCGTCAGCCGCCACCCGGATCCCGTCGACGTAGAGCAACGGATCGTTGGAGAGCGACACCGAGCTCAAGCCGCGAATTCGGATCCGGGCGCCGGTACCGCTGGTCCCGTTGCTCTGCATCACGGTCACGCCGGACACCCGGCCGCTCAACACCTGCATCAGGTTGGTGGTCGGGCTCGTCTCGACCAACTGGGCCGCCTGGATCTTGCCGACCGTGTTGCCGAGTTCCCGGGAGGCCTGCTCACCGGTGGCCGTGGTCACAATTTCTTCCAGTTGGAACGGCACCGATTTGAGGCTCCAGTCCAGGGTCACGCCGCCGCCCGCCGCGACCGTGACGGATTTGGTCTGGGAGGCATAGCCGAGCATGAACACCCGGAACGTGTGCGGGCCGCCGGTGACACCCCGAATGGTGTACTGCCCCTGCTGGTTGGTCACGGCGTACACCTGCTGCGTCGTGGCCTGAACCCGGGCCCCGACCAACGGCTGGCCGTTCGACTCGTCGGTGACCTTGCCGGACACCGTGGCTTGTTGCGCGGCCGCCTGGCTCGTGACTAGGAAACCGAGTGCGAGTGCCAGAGCGCCTCGCATCCATCGCGTGACTGAACGTCGCATGAAACCCCTTAACTAAATGGAGGTGTAGATCGAACCGCTGTCCACTGATAATCTTTCGTCCAAAGAGCAAGAAGTATTCCACCTAACCAGTTCCGCCAAGTCATTCACCGGAAAGGACCTACTTCTCTTCACCATGCCGCCGCGTTGAATCACTGCGTGTCAATTCGACACACCAGACCCCAAACGCCGATCGGCGTTCACGTGCTCAAAATGATGGCATTTGTATACCAATAACTCTACGACATCAACCCCGTACTCGCAAATCTGACTTCGGGGCTTGGGCGTTGATCAGTAGACACCGGGCCGGCCCCGGCCGTAGTTTCCCCCGATGCAACTCCTTGGAAAAACCGCGCTGGTCTGCGGGAGCACGCAGGGGATCGGGCTCGCGGCCGCGATGGCCCTGGCCGAGTCCGGCGCCAATGTCGTCCTGATGGCTCGGAGTGAGGAGCGCTTGGCTGCCACCCTGAGCCGGCTTCCGCGCCCCAACCAAACCCAAAGGCACTCGACCGCCTCCGCCGATTTCAGTCACCCAGCCAGCGCCGCCGCCGCGGTGGACCGGTGGCTTGCCGGAGGTGATTCCATTCACATCCTGGTCAACAACAGCGGGGGCCCCCCCGGCGGGCCGATCGTCGCGGCAACGGCCGAGGCCTTTGTCGCTGCGTTCCAGAGCCTGCTGGTCACCAGCCACCTGATCTCCCAAGCTGTGGTCCCCGGGATGAAGGCCGCCGGCTATGGCCGGATCATCAACGTGGTGTCCACCTCGGTCCGGCAACCCCTGAAGGGGCTCGGCGTTTCCAACACCGTCAGGGGCGCCGTCGCCAGTTGGGCCAAGACCCTGGCCGGCGAGCTCGGCCCCTTCGGCATCACGGTCAACAACATCCTCCCCGGCGCCACCCGCACCAGCCGGCTCGACGCCGTGATCGACAACCGCGCCCAGGCCACCGGCCACCCCCGCGAGAAGGTCGAAGCCGAAATGCTCGCCGAAATCCCGCTGGGTCGCTTCGCCGCCCCCGAAGAAATCGCCCACGCCATCCGCTTTCTCGCGAGCCCCGACGCCGCCTACATCACCGGCGTCAGCCTCCCGGTCGACGGCGGCCGAATCTCGAGCCTATGACCCGCCGAGTGCCGAGTGCCGAGCGCCGAGTCCCGAACTACATCAACGGCGCCCTCGTCGCCCCCGCCGCCGGCCGCTACCTCGACAACATCGACCCGGCCACCGGTACCGTCATTTCCCTGGTGCCCGACAGCGACGAATCCGACGTCGCGGCCGCCGTGGCTGCGGCCGTGGCCGCGTTCCGCCCGTGGGCCGAGCTCCCGGCCTCGGAGCGGTCCCGATACCTCACCCGGATCGCGGATCGGATCGAAGCCCGGCTGGCCGAGTTTGCCCGAGCCGAATCGATCGACACCGGCAAGCCGTTGGCGCTCGCCACCACGCTCGATATCCCGCGCGCCGCGGCCAATTTTCGATTCTTTGCCACGGCCATTCTCCACACCGCGGCTGAGAGCCACGCCACCGACTACTCCGCCATCAACTACACGCTCCGCCGGCCCCGTGGGGTGGCGGGCCTGATCTCGCCGTGGAACCTGCCGCTCTATTTGTTGTCGTGGAAAATCGCGCCGGCCATCGCGACCGGGAATACGGCGGTTGCCAAACCCTCGGAACTCACGCCGACGACCGCGGCTTTGCTCGCCGAAGTGTGCCAAGAGGTCGGGTTGCCGCCGGGCGTCTTGAATCTGGTCCATGGCCTTGGCGCCTCGGCCGGCGCGGCGATCGTCGCGCACCCGGCCGTCAAGACCATCTCGTTCACCGGCGGCACCGCCACCGGGGCCACGATCGCCCGGAGCGCGGCCCCGGTGTTCAAGAAGTTGACCCTCGAGCTCGGCGGGAAGAATCCGACGATCATCTTCGCCGACACGGACCTCGACCAGCACCTCGGATCGATCGTCCGGTCATCGTTCGCCAATCAAGGCGAGATCTGTCTCTGCGGCTCGCGGATCTTGGTGGAGCAGTCGCTCTACGATCAGTTCGTGGCCCGGTTCACTGCGGCGGTCGCGGCCCTGACGATCGGCGACCCGCTCGAACCGGGCACCGATCTCGGACCGTTGATCAGTGCGGGGCATCGGGACAAAGTGATGGGCTACATCGCGCTGGCTCGATCGGAAGGCGGCGTGATCCGGACCGGCGGGGGTGCTCCCGCCACAGTGCCGGCCCGATGCGCCAACGGCTACTACGTGGCGCCGACCGTGATCGCCAACCTCCCGATGGGCTGCCGGACCAATCAGGAGGAAATCTTTGGGCCCGTCGTCACCGTGATGCCGTTCCGGGACGAAGCCCATGCCATCGAGCTGGCCAACGACAGTCCGTATGGCCTGGCCGCTTCGCTCTGGACCAATAATCTGACCCGGGCCCACCGGGTGGCCGAGCAGGTCCAATGCGGCACCATCTGGGTCAACTGTTGGCTCCTTCGAGACCTCCGAGTCCCGTTCGGCGGGATGCGACAGAGCGGCGTGGGCCGGGAGGGTGGCGACGAGGCGATCCGGTTCTTCACGGAGCCCAAGAACGTCTGTATCAAACTTTAGCCAGGCACTCACCCATGTCGGACACGATCCGCTCAGCCCGCGCCCCCGCCCCGGTCGGCGCCTACCCCCACGCCCGCCGGGTCGGGAATCTGTTGTTTCTGTCAGGCATCGGCTCGCGGGTGCCCGGCACCAACGAGATTCCCGGCAACGTGGTCGACGCCGCCGGGGTGGTGGTGGCCCACGACATCGTCAAGCAGACCCACCAGGTCCTGACCAACATCCGGACCATCCTGGAAGACGCCGGCTCGAGCCTCGAGGACATCGTCGACATCACCGTCTTCCTGACCGACATGCAGCACGATTTCCCAGCCTTCAACCAAGTCTACGCCGAGTACTTCACCGCAAACCAACCGACCCGAACCACCGTCCAAGTCGGCGCCCTGCCCACCCCGATCGCCATCGAGTTGAAGGTGATCTCGGCACTCGGCGCTCGGCACTCGGCACTCGGCTGACCAGCCGAGTGCCGAGATCACATCCTGTGGCGGACGGCCCAGAGGTCGGGGAAGAGCGGCAAGAACAACGATTGTTTCAGGAAATCGACTCCGGCGGAGCCGCCGGTTCCCTTCTTGGCGCCGATGGTTCGTTCCACCATCTTCACATGGCGATACCGCCACTCCTGCATCCCCTCATCGAAGTCCGTCATCAACTCGAACAGAATGACCAACTCCGGCTGGGTCTGGTAGAGCCGGAAGAGTTCCTCTTGGACTCGTTCGTCGGCCTGGGTCGGTAGCCGGACGTCCTTCTCGAGCAGGTCGGTTGGAACCGCGGCCCCGCGGTGGACCAAGAACCGGTAGAACGCATCCACTACGCTCGGCTCCCCCAACCGGCGTTCGGCCTTAGCCCGTCCCGGCTCGGTGACGGGAATGGCGTGGGCCACGTTGCTCCGTTTGTAGCCGAAGGCAAACTCCACCTCTTTGAATTGATAGGATTGGAAGCCCGACGCGGTGTCGAGCCGGTTCCGAAATGACGCGAAAGACATCGGCGTCATCGTCTCGATGATATCGAGTTGGCCCACCAACGTCTTCATCATGGTCCGCATCCGTTTCAGGGTCGAGATCGCCCCGAAAAGGTCATTGCGGTGGAAGTCGCCGACGACTTTGCCGGTTTCATGGAGGAGGAGCTTGAACCAGAGCTCGTAGGTCTGGTGAATGACGATGAACAGCAGTTCGTCATGCTCTTCGGGCGAGGACTTCGGCTGCTGCAGGCCAAGTAATTCTTCGATCTTAAGATAGGATGCGTAGGTGACGGGCGACACGGTTACCTCGAGAGTAGAAGCCAAACAACAGTGACCACGAGCAGCGCCCCGAGCACCCGGCCGGTCCACCGGAGGGTCCTGGCTTGATCCGCCGCCCGCGCCCGGGCCTCGGCGTACGGGATCAGCGAGAACGCGATCATCGGATAAAGTGGGCGGTACCAACCGGGCAACAGCGCCGCCAGGAGCTTTTCGAACCGCTTTTTCCACAAGAACCATGGTGACGCGACATGGTCGCGCATTTCATGGAAATTGGCCAAGGCCAAATCGGCAATGGCCTCGGCATTCGGTTTGCGGACCTGCTGATAGCGTTCAAAGGCTTGGGTGAGGTTGCCCGGGCTCGCCGTGACCTGGGCCACAAACTCGAGGCAATCCTCGAACCCGCAGTTGGCACCCTGCCCGTAGAACGGGACGATCGCATGCGCGGCGTCGCCGATCAGCACGGCCTGACCGCCGGCATGCCAGGGGTAGGTCCGGACGGTCACCATCGCCCCGGTCGGATTGCCGAAGAAGTCCTCGATCAAGGTCGGCATCAGGGGCACGGCATCGGGAAAATCCCGCTCGAAGAATGCCGCCACATCCGCCGGGGTCGTCAGCCGGTCGAAGCCGTTTTCGCCGGTCCGCGGCAGGTAAAGGGTCACCGTAAACGAGCCATCGCGGTTGGCCATCGCCATCATCATGAACCGGCCCCGCGGCCAGATGTGCATGGCGTTGACCTCGAGCGCCGGCGTCCCATCGGCCCTGGCCGGGATGAACAGCTCCTTATATCCGTGTTCCAGATAACTCTGGGCGTATTCCTGATACTCCCGCCGCTGCATCACCGGCCGCACCGCCGAGAACGCCCCGTCCGCCCCGACGATCACCCCCCGACTCACCCGGGCGTCGCCCCCCGTGGCCGCATCGACATGGCTCACCGTCCCCGCGAGCACATCGACATCCACACACCGCCGCCCAAACACCATCGTCACATTGGCCGTCCGCCCCGCCGCCACGATCAGGGCCCGATTCAACTCCCCCCGCGAAAACGAGTTGATCGCCTGCCTCCCATCCCCATACGGCTGATACGCCACCCTCGCCCCCCCCGCCGAGTGCCGAGCATGAATCGCCCGCCGGTAGAGGGGCACGCCCAAGCCTACCAACGCGTCATCGAGGTCGAGCCGGGCCAATGCGTTGAGCCCCCGGGCCGAGATCGCGAGGTTGATGCTCCGCCCGCCCTCCATCCGGCCGTCGCGCGGATCGACCCGCCGCTCGATGACCTCCACTGGAAATCCCTCGCGCCCGAGCAGCGCCGCCAGCATCGATCCGACGAGGCCGCCGCCCACGATCACGAACGCCGGCCGATTCTCGTTAGGCACCGAGCACCTCCCCGAGCGCCGTCCCGGCGCGCCAGACATCGTGGAACGAGTTGTACATCGGGACCGGGGACATCCGGATCACGTCGGGCTGGCGGAAGTCGGGGAGAATCCCCCGGGCCCGGATCCCGTCGAACGCAGCCCGGGCTCCCTCCGGGATCAGCAGCGACAGTTGACAGCCCCGGGCTTCCGGGTCCGCCGGGGTGAGGATCGACACTCGGCCCGCCGGAGCCCGGCGGACCAGATACTCGAGGTAGCCGGTCAGCGCCAGCGATTTCTTCCGGAGCGCCGCGATCCCGATCCGGTCGAACTGGGCCATCGAGGCCAGCAACGGCGTCATCGACAACACCGACGGATTGCTGATTTGCCACCCCTCGGCGCCGGTGTGCGGCACGAATCGTTCGTTCAAGTGAAGCCGGAACCGGGTGGCCGGATCATTGCCCCACCATCCCGCAAACCGGGGCAGCGACCGGTTGGCCCCGTGCCGCTCGTGCACGAAGCATCCGCCGGCTGCTCCCGGGCCCCCGTTGAGGTATTTGTAGGAACACCAGGCCGCGAAATCCACATCCCAGTCGTGCAACTCCAAGGGCACGTTCCCGGCCGCGTGGGCCAGATCGAAGCCCGCCACGGCCCCGGCCCGATGGGCCGCCGCGGTGATCCGCTTGAGATCGAGGCGCTGGCCGGTGTAGTACTGCACCCCCGGCAGGAGCACCAGCGCGATCTCCTCGCCCTGTTCGGCGATGGCCCGTTCGATCCCCTCTGTCGTGAGGCACGACTGCCCCGGCTCCGGCTTGAGTTGAATCATGCCGTCGGCGGGGTCGATCCCCCGGGTTTCCAGATGGGACGCCACCGCATAGGTATCGGAGGGGAACGCGGCATCCTCGGTCAGGATCTTTCGGCGCCGGCCCACCGGCCGGTAGAACGACACCATCATCAGATGGAGGTTGAGCGTCAGCGAGTTCATCAACACCACTTCGCCGGGCCGGGCGCCGACCAGACGGGCGCCGGCGTCCCGGAAGTTCTCGTGGTACGAGTACCAGGGCGTCTTGGCGTGCATGTGCCCCTCGACGGCGAGCCGGCCCCAATCCGCGAGCTCCTGCGTCATCAATTCACGGACGGCCCGCGGCATCAGGCCCAGCGAATTGCCACAGAGGTAGGCCACCGGCGCCCCCCGATCGTCGACCGGGTGCTCGAACTCGTGCCGGATCGGGCCCAAGGGGTCCGCGGCGTCCTCTGCGTGGGCCCACGCTTCCGTGGGTTGGTAGTCACTCGTCACAGATAGGTCTCCAGCGGTCGGTCGAGAAATTCGAGCGCGGTCCGGAACAGCAGCCATTCCCGCTGCTCCGGCGACAGATCGGTCATCGACTCGATCATGGCGCCGGGGCGAAGTTCGCCAAGCGGGAACGGATAATCAGAGCCTAACGCGACCCGATTGGCCCCCAACCGGCTGATCAGGTGACGGAGGACATCCGGATCGTGGGTCAAAGAGTCGACGAAGAACCGGCCCAAGTACTTCGACGGCGGATGCGGATTGTCGACCGCCACCAGGTCGGGCCGGGCCTCGAACCCGTGCTCGAGGCGGCCCAGGATGCCGACAAAACTCCCGCCGCCGTGGGCAAAACAGATTCGGAGCGAGGGCAGCCGCTCGAGGACGCCCCCGAACAGCAGGGACGCGATGGCGAGCGCCGACTCCGTCGGCATCCCGACCAGCCAGGGGAGCCAGTACTTCCGCATCCGCTCGGGGGCCAGCATTTCCCAGGGATGGACGAAGATGGCCGCCCCGAGTTCGGCCGCCCTGGCAAAGAACGGGAACAACTCCGGAGCGTCGAAGTTCCACTCGTTGACATGGGTGCCGATTTGCACCCCGGGCATCCGGAGGTCCACCACACAGCGCTCGAGTTCCGCGATCGCCAAGTCCGGCGATTGGAGCGGCACCGTGCCAAGGCCGATGAACCGCTTCGGATTGGTCGCGACCACCCAGGCAAGATGGTCATTGAGGATCTTGGCGAGGTCGTGGCCGTCGGCGGGCTTGGCCCAGTAACTGAACATCACCGGCACGGTCGAGAGGACCTGAACGTTGACGCCGAGGTCGTCGCACTCGACCAACCGACGGCTCGAATCCCAACAGTTGTCCTCAATCTCGCGGAAGACTTTCCCGTCCACGACCATCCGGGCCCGGCAAGGCGCCACGTGCTGCAACTCCATGAACCCGCCGTAGCCGTAGCGATCCCGAAGGTTCGGCCACGACTCCGGCAGGATGTGGGTGTGCAGGTCGATCTTCAGCACCCGTTACTTCGCGGCGGGCGCCGGCGGCTGCATGACCGTGCCGCACTTCTGGCAGGTCCGCTTCGACTGATCGGCCCAGAAGTCTTCCATGACCGGCTTCAGCTGTTTGCCCAAATCGACCAATTGGAAGCTGGCATCGAAGATGATCTCGCCGCACTTCTCGCAGAACCAGCGGAGGTGGTCGTGCTCACCCTCGACCCGACGCCGCTCGATGACGAGCCCGACGGTGTTGGCCGGTCGCTGGGGAGAATGCGGAATCCCGGCCGGGAGGAGGAACATCTCCCCTTCCTTGATCGAGATTTCCTTGACCTGGCCGTCGTCGACGATCCGGACCACGATGTCACCTTCCACCTGATAGAAGAATTCTTCGCCGTCCTCGACGTGGAAATCCTTCCGGGCGTTCGGGCCGCCCACCGCCATCACCAAGAATTCGGCGTCCTGCCAGATCATCTTGTTGCCGACCGGCGGCTTCAGCAGGTCACGATGCTCGTCGACCCAGCGTTTCAGATTAATGGGGGGCATGACGGCCATGGCGACGGGCTCCGGTGTTCGGGTGACTGGGGACGTGATACAGAGGCCGAAAGATAGTGGCCCCCGGGAGAGGGAGTCATTCGGGATTCCATCGGGGTGGTATGTTTCGGGCTCGGCACTCGGCACTCGGCACTCGGCGGGAGGGATGAGGATGAGGCGGTTGGGGTATGGGGGGCCGATTCTTGAGGTCGGGGCTCGGCGGTGGCGGGGAGGGGTGGTCAGCGACGGGGTTGAGCGGGTAGTCGAGGAAACGCCGGTTGCCCTTATCTACAACGGGGTGCCGCATGTGGTGATGATGGCCACGCCGCAAGATCTCGAGGACTTTGCCCTCGGGTTTAGCCTGACCGAGGAGTTGATCCGAACCCCGGCCGATCTACGGCACGTCGAGGTGGTCCGGTACAGCCAGGGGATCGAACTCCAATTAGCGGTGGCGGCGGAGTGTGACGAGGCCATCGGGGCGAGAGCCCGGCGGTTTACCGGCCGGACTGGGTGCGGCATTTGTGGCGCGGACGGAGTGGCGAGCGTCTTGAAAACGGTGCATCAGGTACCGGCTGGGGGGGCCATTACCCCGGCGGCGATTCGAACCGCGCTCGCGGGCCTCGCCTCCCGCCAGCCGCTCAATGAGATCGCGGGAGCGGTGCATGCGGCAGGTTGGGCCGGCGCGGACGGGGTACTCGCATTGGTCCGGGAGGACGTTGGCCGCCACAATGCCCTCGACAAGCTCGTCGGCGCCATTCGACAAACCGAGATCGATCCGGGCGGTGGATTCGTGGTGGTAACCAGCCGGGCCAGTTTCGAAATGGTCCAGAAGACGGCGACGCTCGGGGCGCCACTGTTGGCCGCCATTTCGGGGCCCACCGGGCTCGCGGTCCGGGTGGCCGAGCAGTCAGGGTTGACGTTGGTCGGGTTTGCCCGGGGCAACGACCTCACGGCCTATACCCATCCCGGCCGAGTCGGCTAGGTCGGCTTCGGCCGCCGGTTGCCGCTCGAGACGTACTGCCAGCCGAACCGCCCCTTGATGCAGAGGTTGCCCAGGGTCACCTCGTGGTCAAGCGGCGAGGTGACTTTGACGATTTCGTTGTCCTGGACATGGAGTTCAAGGTTGCAGCCGACCCCGCAGTAGGGACAGACGGTCTGGGTCATCGTTTGCCGGGACTCGTCCCAGGTGCCCGCCCGCCGGAGATCGTGTTCGGACTTGAACATCAACGCGCCGGTCGGGCACACCGCGATGCAGTTCCCGCAATAGACACAAGCCGATTTCGGCAACTCGACGGCGAACTCGGTCGAAATCCTGGCATCGAAACCCCGTCCGGCCACGGTCAGCGCGAACGTGTTCTGATGATCCGTTCCGCAGGCTTCGACGCATTTGTAGCAGAGGATGCACTTCCCGTAGTCACGCACGTAGAGGTCGTTGTCGACCTTGACGGGTTGGGCCACGGTGGCGCGGTACGCCGGGTCCGGCGGCGCATGGTGCCCGGGCATCAAGTGGTCTCGATGACCGGCCGGCGCCGGCGGCGCGGGTGGGCCGTAGCGGTCCGGATCGGCCGCGTACTCGGCCAGCCACTCCCCGACGTCCGGCGTGGTCGAGAGGTCCACTGACGAAGCCAGGAACTCGAACACCATCTTCCGGCTGTGTTTGACGCGGTCGGAGTCGGTCTTCACCACCATGCCGGCTTCCACGGCCCGAGAGCAACTCGGCACCAGGACCCGGGAGCCCTCGACCTCGACCACACAGACCCGGCAGACATTGACCGGCCGGAGGGTCTCGAGATAGCACAACGTCGGGATGGTCCGGCCCAGCCGCTTTGAGGCCTCCAGGATGGTGGTGCCTTCGGGCGCCACCACTGTTTCGCCGTCGATCGTGAGTTCGACCAGGCGCCGGCGAGTTTCGAGTTGCACCAACGCGCTCATCCGGTCTGTGCTCCCGAAAAGAGGTGAAGCCGTTTGACCGCCGACTCGACGGCGGCATAGGCCGTTTGGCCCAACCCGCAGATCGAGGCGTCCTTCATGGCCAGCCCAATTTCCTCCAGCAACGCCAACTCGGTCTCGAGGCCGCCCCGGGCCCGGCCCGCCTTGAGGCGATGGAGCGCCTCCTCCTGGCGCACCGTCCCGACCCGACAGGGCACACACTGACCGCACGACTCGTCCCGGAAAAACGCCGCGATCCGGAGCACCACGTCCAGCATGTCCACCCGGTCGTCGAAGGCCATGATCACGCCGGAGCCTAACGTAGCGCCGGCCGCCCGGACCCCTTCAAACGTCAACGGCATATCTAACTCGTCGGGCCGGACGAAGACCCCCGCTGCCCCGCCAAGCAACACCGCCTGGAGCGGGCGGCCGCCCGCGACGCCACCCGCCAGCGTGAGCAGATCGCGGAGGCTCGCGCCAAACGGCACTTCGTAGACGCCGGGCCGTTCGACCCACCCGGACAGGCAGAACAGCCGCGGGCCGGTCGAGCCCTCGGTCCCGATGGCGGCGTAGGCACTGCCCCCGATCCGGAGGATCTCGAGCACGTTGACCAGGGTCTCGACGTTGTTCACCAAGGTGGGTTTGCCGAACAAGCCGGCCTGGAACGGAAACGGCGGCTTGTTCCGGGGCTCGCCCCGGAAGCCTTCGATCGAGTTGAAGATCGCGGTCTCTTCTCCGCAGATGTACGCCCCGGCGCCCTCGCGAATCTCGATCTCGAACCGGAAGCCCCGCCCCATCACGTTGGCTCCGAGGAGCCCAAGGCGCCGGGCCGCCTCGATAGCATGGGCTAACCGGGCCCGAGCCTCCGGGTACTCGCCCCGGAGGTAGATGAACCCCCGTTCCGACCCGGTGGCAAAGGCCGCGATGGTCATCGATTCGACGATCGCGAACGGGTCGCCCTCCATCAGGGCTCGGTCCTTGAACGTGCCCGGCTCCGATTCGTCCGCATTGCAAATCACATAGTGGGGACGAACCCCCTGCCCCGCGACCGCGGCCCATTTCCGCCCGGTCGGGAACGCGGCGCCGCCCCGGCCGGCCAGCTTGGCGTCCGTCACCTCGCGGATCACCGCCTCGGGACCGATCTCAAGGGCCCGCCGAAGACCGAGATATCCACCGTGCGCCCGGTAGTCATCGAGACTCGCCGGATCGACGACGTCGACCCGCCGAAGTAACCGAAGGTCGGGGTCTCCCGCTTGGGGAATCCGGATTCGATTCGGACCGGCCGGACCGGCGCCGCCCGTAAGCACCGCGAGCGCCTGGGCCGCCGTCACCGGCCCGAACAGCCGCGCCACCGGGGTTGGCCCCGCCTCCGTCAGCAGCGCCGCGGGGGCGTGATCGCAGAGTCCGAGGCACGGACTCCGCATCCAGGCGGTTGCCTCGGGGATGGTATGGTGAGTGCCGTCCGGACCATGGTAGGCCGGCCCGGCCTCCTGCTCCACCGTCCGGCAAAGGGTATCCCCACCCTGGCCACGGCAGCCGATGTCATCGCAGAGGTGCAGGACCCGTCGAGGGCGGGGCACGGTCGACAGGAGCCCGTAGAACGTGGCCACCCCGAAGATATCGGCCGGGGGCACCGTTAGGCGCTCGGCGAGGTAGTTGAGGGCGCCCTCGCTGATCCAGCCGATCCGCGACTGGACGGCATGGAGAGCCGGAAGCAGCCGATGCCGTTCGGCGCGGGCCTGGTGCCCGCCCGCCGCCGTGTGGGCGTCACGGGGTTGCCGGGCGCCGCCGTCCCACCCGCTCGTCGGCGGGCCGAGATGGGCATCCACCGCGTCCCGCTCGTCCGGGGTGGCGACGGCCTTGAGAAGATGAAGGTCCACGGCGCTCCTACGGGGTCATCGGTTCGAGCCGGACCGCGCAGGCCTTGAACTCGGCCGTCCCGGACTTCGGGTCGGTGGCATCGATCGTGAGGACGTTGGTTTTGACCTCGTCCTGGAAATGAAGCGTCATGAACACCAGCCCGGCCCGAAGACTCGGGTCGATCCGGGCCGGGGCGACCACTGCCCCTCGCCGCGAGGTAACTCGGACCGCCGCGCCGTCCACCAAGCCAAGCATCGCGGCGTCCTCGGGCGAGAGATCAACCGATTCCCCCCGCCGAAGCGGCGACGCGTAACCGGCGGTCTGCACCCCGGTATTGTACGAATCGAGCCGGCGGCCCGTGGTCAGCTGGAACGGGTACTCCGCGTCGGGCATCTCCACCGGCGGGTCATGCTCCACCACCGAGAACGGCGCCGCCGGACCGTCCCGCGGTTCCTTCCAGAGTCGGCTGTGGAGATAGGTCTCCCCCGGGTGGCTTTCATCGTAGCAGGGCCAGTGGAGGCCGCCGGCTTGCTCGAGCCGCTGGTAGCTCATCCCGGCCAACATCGGGGCCAGCGACCGGACCTCGTTCCAGACCGCCTCACCGGTCGGATGGCCCCAGTCGTGACCGAGCCGACGGGCAATCTCGCCGATGATCCACTGGTCGTCGCGGGCGTTGCCGGGCGGCTCCAGGGCTTTCCGGACCCGCTGGACCCGCCGCTCGCTGTTGGTCACGGTTCCTTCGGATTCGCACCAACTCGACGACGCCGGAAGCACCACGTGGGCAAACTCTGCCGTCTTGGTGAGAAAAATATCCTGGACCACCAAGTGATCGAGCCCGGCCAACAGGCGCTCCGTCCGGCCCTGATCGGCTTCCGACTGGGCCGGGTTTTCGCCGATGGCGTACACCGCCCGGAGTTCCCCGTGTTCCATGGCCTCGAACATCTGGGTCAAGTTCAGTCCGTAGGTCGGCGCCATGTCGATGCCCCAGGCCCGGTCGAATTTCGCCTTGACCGCCGGGTCCTTCGTCCAGTCCTGGAAGCCGGCCAGACGGTTGGGGATGGCCCCCATGTCGCCCCCGCCCTGGACGTTGTTTTGGCCGCGAAGGGGATTGACGCCCGAGCCATGCCGGCCGACATGCCCGGTCAGCAGGGCAAGATTGATCAGGGCGAGGACATTGTCGACCGCGTTGTGGTGCTCGGTAATGCCTAACGTCCAGCAGATGACCGCCCGGTCGGCCCGGGCATAGGCTTCCGCCGCGCGGGCAATGACATCCGCCGGCACGCCGGTAATCGCCTCGGCATAGGCCAGGGTGTACCTCTCGACCGAATCCCGGTAGGCGTCAAAGTGTTCGGTGGCCCGGCGGATGAACGCCTCGTTGGCGAGCCCCTGGTGGATGATCTCCCGGGCCATGGCGTTGGCCAGCGCGATGTCGGTGCCGACGTGGAGCCCGAGCCAGGCGTCGGCCCACTGCGCGGAGGTGGTCCGGCGCGGATCGACGACGACGAGCGCGGCTCCCCGGCGGAGGGCCTTCAGGACATGATGAAAAAAGATCGGGTGGTTTTCGCGGGCGTTCGCGCCCCAGAGGAAGACGACGTCGGTCTCTTCCACTTCCCGGTAGGTGTTGGTACCCCCACCGGCGCCGAACACCGTCGCCAGACCGACGACGCTAGGAGCGTGTCACGTTCGGTTGCAGCTGTCGATGTTATGGGTCCCAAAGGCAACCCGAGTCAATTTCGACGCCAGGAAATTCATCTCGTTGCTGGCCTTCGAACAACTCATGGTTGCCAGGGCATCCCCGCCGTATTGCGCCTTGGCCCGCCGGAACCCCTCCGCGGCGCGATCGAGCGCCTCATCCCATGTGGCGACCCGAAGGACCCCGTGCTCCCGAACCATCGGTTCGGTAATCCGGCTCAGTGGCTTTCCCATACTGGCTGTCTCCATGGTGACGAGGCCGCTTAACCTGGGGAACCGGCCTCTGCGGAAATATGCGGCGCCGGGGTGGGACGGCACAAGGATCAGCCGGCTTCGTCGTACGAGGTCTTGATCCATCCCCGGAGCGTGGCGTCCACTTCGGCCGCTGAACCGACCCGGGTCGTGTAGCGGCACATGCCGGCGGGGGGCATCTCCTTGAGCCGGGAATCGGCCGGGAGCGATTTGACCGCGAGCCCTACTTCGATGGCCGTCTTGGTCTTCGGACCGACCCCGACAAACTGCTTCTTTCGCCGGTAGCTGAGGGAGCCCTTCTTCGGGGCCGCCGCGGCGCTCTGGCCATCGGACTTGAGCGCGAGGTGGACCACCATGTTGGCTTGGCCGTGGCCGAGCTCGAATTTCTCCATCAACATCGACCGAAGCTCGCCATGCTTGGTGAGCCCGCTCTTGGTGAGGAGCTTGGCAAAGTCGGGCAGCGTCTTCCCGGTCTTCGCCTCGATGTTCTTGAGCATCGTCAGAACCGTCTTGTCCAGGTCAGCCCCGGGTCGCTCCTTCCAGGGGCCAGTATGCGCTCCGGCTCTTGGCCGGCGTCATGATGGGGGTCAGCACCGAGAACACCGCATCAATGAACCGGGTCAGAATGGGAGGTTTCCCGCGTTCGACCACCGCTTAGAGGGTCGCCGCGATGAAGTCACCGCCCTGGCGCATCGACTTCGCTGTCCTTGGGCCAGAGGGACTGAACCGAAGACTACCGCCGCGCCCGGAGGTACCGGCCGGGAGACTTGCCGGTCAATTCGCCGTTCATCAACACAGCCTGGCCGTTCACAAAAACGTCCCGGACGCCGACCGGCATCTTGGCCGGCTCGTCCCAGGTCGAGCGATCGATGATCGTCCGCGGATCGAAGATCACCAAGTCGGCTGCCTGGCCCTCGGCGATCCGGCCCCGGTCGCGGAGCCCGCTGAAATCGGCCGGCAGCGAGGTCATCTTGCGAACGGCTTCCTCGAGGGTCAGCACCTTGGTTTCCCGGACATAGTGGCCCAGAACCCTCGGGAATGTCCCGGTCGAGCGCGGATGCCCCATCTGGTCGGACTTGCCGTCGGCGTACCCGCCGTCACTCGCGATCATGTTCCAGGGTTGGACCAGCAAATCGCGGAGATCCTTCTCCTTGATGGCGCCGAGGGTTATGCCGACCGGCTTGGTGCTGGCCATGATCAAGTCGGCCACGGCGTCGAAGCGGTCCTTTTTCTCGCGCGTCGCGATTTCTGAGAGATACCGGCCAACCAGCGCCGGCCGCTCCGAACTCGTGGTAACCCGCATGGCCGTGTAGCCGGTGGCTTTGAGCCAGGCAAACCCGCCGTCCACGCCGTTCTCGCTGGCCTCTTTGATCTTGGCGCGAGTGGCTGGGTCTTTGAGCGCCGCCTTGAGGTCGAAGCCGGCCTGGCCCCGCAGTTCTTTGGGTAGCACGATGATCCCGGTCAACGCCGAGGTGGCGGCCCCGTCGTAGGGGTACTGATCGGACACCGCATCGACGCCCCGGAGCCGCGCCGCGTTCACCATCTTGATGACCTCTTGGATCTTCCCCTCGTTCTCGAGCCCGACGGCCTTCTCATGGCCAATCTTGGGGGCCACCCCGGCCCGCTCGCCGATCTCGATGCACTCCTGGTCGGACCAGAGAAACCGCTTGACCGGGTCGCGAACATGAGAATCGTAAACCCCGCGATACGGTGCGACGACCCGGGCCAGCTCCACCACTTCCTCGGTAGTGGAGAACATCCCGGGTTCGTACATCAGGCCGCTCGAGAGCCCAACGGCTCCGAGCTCCATCCCTTCCTTAACCATGGCCTTCATCCGGTCGAGCTCATCGGCCGTGGGCGGTCGTTGCGGGTTGCTCATCACGGCCCGGCGCACCGCGTTGTGCCCAACGTAGAGGGCCACGTTGGTTCCGGCTCCTTGCGTGGCGAGCGCCGTCACGACCCGCTTCATCATGTCCGGCGCGTATCCGCCGTCCGGCCCGCCTAGCACCGTGGTGACGCCCTGCCGCACGGCGCCCTCGTTCCAGCGCCGCTCCGCTCCGATGATCGCGTCCACCGTGTGCGAATGAACGTCGATGAACCCGGGTGCGAGGACCAGCCCCGCCGCCCGAACCCGCAGTCTGGTCGGACGGGTGCCCAACGCGCCCGGCTTGGCCACGACGGTGATCCACCCGTTCTGGACTCCGACATCACCGAAGTAGCCGGGCTGGCCCGACCCATCGACGATCCGGGCCCCGGCAATGATGACATCGAGCGAATCGGTCATCGCAGGAACCCGCTGCGCCGCCGCGGGCAGCGACAGGCCAGCCATCGCGGCGAAATGGATCAGGATGCGAGGCATCGTTCGAACTCCAGTTGGTCAATGGCGGCCTCGGTGCACACGACCAGCACGATGCTGGCCGGACCCAAGGCAAGGTGGTCTTTCAACCCGCGGCAAGCGGGGTCTTCCATGATGGCCAGGAGCCCGCCGGTGGTGGCCGCCCCGGAATTCCCGGCCTCGATCGCCGGCTCACCGGGAGCGGCGCGATAAAGGAGCCGCACGGCCTCTTCGGCATAGCGGTCGTCGATGGCCAGGACTGCGTCAACGCCGCGCCGGATATTGGGCCAGGACGGGAGCGACACCTCGCCGCAATTGAGGCACGCCATCGTCGTCTGGCGATTCCCG
Organism: Gemmatimonadota bacterium; assembly: GCA_009692115.1. Lineage (NCBI taxonomy): Bacteria > Pseudomonadati > Gemmatimonadota > Gemmatimonadota bacterium. The sequence goes on from SHZU01000010.1 coordinate 149,046, forward strand.
GTCGCCTCGATCGGCCGACCACCCGGGGCCAGCAGCGATTCGGTGAGACACGCCCCTTCCGCCGGTTCGACCCCAACGACCCTCGGGCCGTCGGCTCGGGACCGGAAGTGATCGACTCCGGCGTGGAGGATGCCGCCGACCCCGCCCGGGATCAGCACCGGGTCCGGTGCCGGCCACCGGTGCTCGGCCAGTTGCTCGTCGATCTCCTGATAAAGGGTCCGGTAGCCCTCGACCACCAGGGGCGGAATTTCGAGATACCCCTCGTACCCGACATCGGAGATGATCTGCCAACCCCGCTCCCGGCTGACCCGGTCGCACTCCCGTACGGCATCCTCGTAGGTACCGTCCACCAGGACGACCGTAGCGCCCTCGCCCCGGATGTTCTCGATCCGAGCCGGCGCGGCGTGGGCCGGCAGGAAGATCACGCACGGCACCTTCATCAGCCGCGCCGACCAGGCCACCGCCCGCCCATGGTTCCCTTCACTCGCGGTGGAGACGGTATCGAACGAACCAGGACGGAGCTCGAGCAAGCGGTGGAGCGCCCACGATCCGCCCAGCCCCTTGAAGGCTTTGAGACCAAAGCGAGTTCCCTCGTATTTGACGTAGAGATCGCCGATGCCGAGCCGGTGGGCCAAAGCCGTCCGCCGAATCAACGGCGTAGGCGCGTAGCCGGCCAGGCTCCGGTGAAACGCCCGGACGCCATCCGGCACCGGTGCCGGAAGCGCGCCCGGCTCGCGATAGGAATTGAGGACGAACCGGGTGGTCACCGCTCAGTCCTCGTGGCGGAGCCCGCCGATTTCGATGACCGTCCCGATCCCGAGTTCAGCCGCCCGAGCCGCCACATAGTGCGCCGAGGCCAGATCTTCGATGGCGAGGCCGAGCGATTTGAACATGGTAATGTCCGACCGGCCAAGCCGGCCCGGGGCCTTCCCCTCAAGCACCTCGCCGACTTCGCCCAGGAGATGTTCGTCGCCGAACCGGCCCTCAGACTTCGGCGTCAAGAAATCGCCACTCTCGTTCAGCAGCGATTCGCGGCGGTCGGCGTAGAGCCGGGCCACGGCCACGGTATCGCTGTCGATTTCCCGCGCTCCCGGAAGCGACGCGCCCACCACGTTCAGATGGGCCCCATCGGCCACCCAACGGCGCTCGACGATTGGCTGCCGGGCCGAAGTGACGGTGCAAATGAGGTCGGCCCCGTGGAGCGCCGCCTCGACTGAATCAACGGCTTCCGCCGTCACGCCGTGGCGGCCCGCGGTGTCCTTGATGAACCGGGCCACATTGGCGGCGTTTCGGCTGTAGACCCGAACCCGCCGGAGGGTCCGCACCGCGGCCATCGCATCGAGATGGGTGACCGCCTGGACTCCGCTGCCGAGAATCGCGAGATCGCCCGCATCGGGATTGGCCAACGCCCGGGTGGCGACACCCGAAACCGCAGCGGTCCGAATGGCGGTGACCGAACTGGCATCAAGAATGGCCGTCAGCGCCCCGTGGGTGGCCTCGAACAGCAGCACCACGCCCTGGTGGGAATCGAACCGGGTGCCCTCGTTGCCGGGGAACACGGTCAGCGCCTTGAGACCGATGGCGTCCGGTGGGTTGAGATAGGCCGGCATCGAACCGAAGACGCCACGACCATCGGGAAGCCGGAGCATGGTCCGAAGGGGCAGAACCGCGCCGCCCCGGGTCAGGGTCCGAAGGGTCTGGTCCATGAGGTCGACACACGCCGGCATGGCCAGTAACTGATTGACTTCTGCTTGGGAGATGATTCGTGCGGGCATAACGAACAACAGTCGATCAAGTCCCCGTCACAGTCAAGGGGACCGGCACTACTTGGCGATGACCGGCGCGTTCCCCGTTCGCCACCACCGAACCCCGGGCTGGTTGACGAAGTGGATTTCCGGCCGCGCCACGTCGCGGTAGGCGATGGCGAGGGTAATCGGGTTGCCGTCCTGGACGTAGTCAACGCTCAGGAAAAGCGTATCGGCCACCTGCCGGGCCTTGACCCACTTCACGTCGTGGACCGAGAACTGATCGGTCTCGACCCCATTCTGGAAGGCCACGGCTTTTTGGTTGAGCCAGCAGCTCCGGCCGGCGTATTGGCCGTCGTCGGTGGTCCACGTCCCAGCGATGCCGGAGGGAATCGGAACACTGGAGAGCCAGTTGTCCCAAACCAAGTGGTCTCGGCTGAAAAGGTGGCTCCTGGCCGAAGGTTCCGCAACGGCTGGAAAGCCTCAAGGCGCCGGGTTAGCTTCCGGCCGCACGGGGCGGTAGCTCAGTTGGGAGAGCACCTGCTTTGCAAGCAGGGGGTCACCGGTTCGATCCCGGTCCGCTCCACTCGCAGTAACCCTCGCTCGTCCTTTCACTATCGTCGGAGTGTCCGGTGATCAACTGGATCTCCTTCGTCGGAACCACCGACGGGCCCAACTGGTACTACAACTTCGCCAAGTTCCCCTGGGAGGATCCGTCGGAGCATCTCCGGCGCTCGCCGCTGATGTATGTCGGCAACGTCAAGACGCCGACGATGGTGCTGACGGCCGAGGGCGATCTCCGGACCCCGATGCCGCAGACGGAGGAGTATTACATGGCGTTGAAGATGCGGCAGGTACCGACCGTGATGGTGCGGCTCAAGGACGAGTGGCACGCGTACTTCAACCGGCCGTCGAATTTCCTCCATACGATTTCGTTCCGGGAAGGTTGGTTCCAGAACTTCAAGAAGAAGGACGGCCCCGTGCCGTGATCTGACGGCTGGTCTACCGGCCCGCCCGCCGGCCCGGTACGGGTTCTCGACCGACGGGCGGAGGTTCTACTTGACCGTCGGGAGCAGCGAGAGCGACGTGTGGGTGATGCGGTTGGAGGGGCGGTGAGCGCGGGGGACCGCGTCAGTCGCTGGGGGCCATAGACATAGGTGTCGCTCCGGGGGCCACCGATTCGGCCCCATCACGAAGGCCCGCCCTACTTGAATCGGCGGATCCTCCCCCCGATCATCACCATCTCCGGTTTGCCGAGTCCGGCGAAGGAGACCAGGGGGTTGGTCGCGAGCACCTGGAGGTCGGCCAGCTTGCCGGCCTCGAGGGTGCCGATCTGGTACTCGTCGCCGATGATCGCCCCGCCGTTCTTCGTCGCCGCGACGATCGCCTCCATCGGCGTCATCCCCAACTCGACGAAGTAGCGCATCTCCTCGAAGTAGAGGTCGGGGTAGAGCTTCATCATGTCGAAGACGGCGTCCGAGCCGACCCCGAGCACGATGCCCCGCTGGTGGGCCTTCCGGAACAGCGCTTCGTGCATTGCCACCTTCCAGCCCCGGCGCTCGATCATCTCGCGGGATATCTGGTTCTCCCGGTAGAGGTGCCGGTAGATCGCGATCGTGGGAATGATGGCGACGCCCTTAGCCGCCATCAGATCGAGCGCGTCGTCGTCCATCTGATTGAGGTGTTCGATCGACTGGACCCCCGCGGCGACCGCGAGCTTGGTCATCGAGGTGGGCCACGTGTCCGACACGCCCCCGCCGTGGCTGGTGATCCGCATCCCCCGGGTCTTGGCTTCGTCGACGGCCGCCTCCACCTCTTCTCGGGTGTAGAACGGCGAGAGCTTGATGTGCCGGAAACCTTGATCGTGCATCATCCGGACGGCGCGACGGAATTCGACGGGCCCATCGGCGTAGATCGAGGCTCGCTCTCCCGCTGCGTGACCGCCCGTCGAGGTAATCAACTTGCCGACACCGAAGACGCGGATCGCGCTCTCGAGTCCCTCACCGAGGGCGGCGGCCGCCGCCTTGATCGGCCCAACGGACGCCGCCACGTCGCGGACGCTGGTGATCCCGAGTCGCTGGAACATCTCCATGTAGTACCACGCCCTGAGCGTGGCCTCGGCGTCGGTTTGGAGCTGGTAGGTGGCGTA